>DASSQC010000227.1:0-6718 GCA_035702705.1 Burkholderiaceae bacterium
GACCTGGTCATTGAGGATGCGACGCTCGGAGTCCTCGCGCTTGTTGTAGGTCTCGGCCAGCAGCACGTGCGCCGGGCCGAGCTCCGTGATCCGCGTGACGCGTGCCACGCGCACCTGGCGACCATCCACCGTGGCGTCATAGACCTGGCGCTCGCCTTCCAGGGTGATCGGCAGCGGCAGCCGGCGGTCGCCACCGGCCAGCAGACCCACGTTGTCATACAGCGCCCAGATGACGACGTCGGCGGTGTCGCTGCGCAGCAGCTGTTCGGCCTGGCTGTCCAGGCGCAGCACGAGGGCGTTGCCATCCAGCCGGATCTGCGCCGCCAGCCCGAGCGCACTGTTGATCAATGCCGCATCAAAGGCGGCCATGGTCGGCGCAAGCGAGGAGCGGAAGTCCAGCCGCACGCTGACCACCAGCACGACAGCCAGGGGCACAAGCATCAGCAGCATCAATCGGCGGCGGATGCCTGCACGAACGAAATTGCGGTCGAGAAAGTGCCGGAACGCTGCTGCCATGCGCAATGTGGGTGGAGAAGCCGGCCTAGTGCGCTGCGGCCGACTTCACTTCCTCGAGCCGGTAGCCGAGGCCGCGCACCGTGCGGATCGAGATGCCCGCACTCTCGCCCAGCTTGTTGCGCAGGCGCGAGATGTAGACCTCGATGGCGTTTGGATTGAGCTCGCTGTCCCAGCCAGCCAGCCCGCTGAGCAGCTTGTCCTTGGCCAGCACATTGGGCGCTGCCATCATCAGCATCTCGAGCAGGGACCATTCGCGCGGCGACAGCTCCACCGGCACACCACCCGCCGTGACCTGTCGGGTGGCGCAATTCATGGACAGTGCGCCGAGATGGAGCACCGACTGCGTGCGCGAGTTGGCGCGGCGGATCAGTGCGCGCACCCGGGCAATGACCTCGGGCAGGCGGTAGGGCTTGACCATGAAGTCGTCTGCGCCGGTGTTCAGGCTGTCCACGCAGTCCTGCAGGCCGTCGCGCGCGGTCAGCACCAGCACGGGCAGGTGCATCTCGCGGCTGCGCATCCAGCGGATCAGGCTCAGGCCGTCGGCGCGCGGCAGGCCGATGTCGACCACCGCTGCATCGGGCAGCGCGCCGTCCAGCAGGGTCTGTGCGATCTCGGCGCTGCCCGCATGGTCCACCGTGAAGCCTGCGAGCTCCATACCCTGCTTCAGTCCGCAGGCCAGCAGGGGCTCGTCCTCGACAACCAGCACTCTCATCTCAATATCCCGACATCTGTGTTCTGACCGGGTCGGCCGGACCTGCGTGGATTGAAGTCCGGACCGGTTGGCGGCGGCCTGTCAGTCGCCTTACGGCTGCACCGCACTGGCCCGGTCTCACCAGGGGATCGGTGTTCCGTCATGATCGAAGAACCCGCCTGTGTGCTCGGCGGCGAGCTGCAGAAAGGTGTGGCGCAGACTGCTGACCGACTCCTGCACCGTCAGGTCGGCATCGGGGCCGCCCATGTCGGTCCTGACCCAGCCGGGGTGGAAGGCCGCGCAGGTGATGTTGCGCGAGGCCAGGATGATCGATGCATCCTTCACCACCGAGTTCACCGCGGCCTTGCTGGCGCGGTACAGCCAGCCGCCGGCGGCCGTGCGGGCGCCCTTGCTGCCCATCTTGGAGGAGATGACCGCGAGCTTGCCGCCGTCCTTCAGGCCCTGCGCCACGGGCAGCAGCAGCTGCATGGGGCCGAAGACGTTGGTGCGCATCACGGCATCGAAGTCGTCCATGCCCGGCGCATCCGGTGCACCGAGGCGCGGGCCGAAGGTGCCGGCGTTGATGATGGCCAGATCGAGGTCCTTGCCGGCCACGCGCTCGGCCAGGCGCGCCGGCGCAGCCGGATCGGTGACATCGAGCATCAGTGCATCGGCGCCCAGGGCGCGCAGGCGGCCCACCCCGGCCTCGTCGCGCGCCGTGGCAAAGACAGTCCAGTTGTTGGCGGCGTACTGGGTGGCGAATTCCAGGCCGATGCCGCGCGACGCACCGACGATCAGGACAGACTTCATGTGCAGGGCTCCCGGGAGGGACCGGCAGGGGGCCGGCCGTGGTGACAGACCGCCACTCTACAGGCGCCGGGCGGCGGTGTGCATGCAAGAAAAAGGCGAGCCCGCGGGCTCGCCTCTTGCTGCAGCACAGGTGGCTTACATCATCTCGATGGCGGTGGCCACGGCTTCGCCGCCGCCGATGCACAGGGCGGCCACGCCCTTCTTGCCACCGGTCTTGCGCAGCGCGCCGATCAGGGTGACGAGAATGCGTGCGCCCGAGGCGCCGATCGGGTGACCCAGGGCGCAGGCGCCGCCGTGGATGTTGACCTTGTCGTGCGGGATGTTGTGTTCCTTCATGGCAGCCATGGTCACGGCGGCAAAGGCCTCGTTCACTTCCCAGAGGTCGACGTCGCCGCTCTTCCAGCCGGCGCGGTCGAGGGTCTTCTGGATCGCACCCACCGGCGCGGTGGTGAACCACTCAGGCGCATGGGCGTGGGTGGCGTGGCTGACAATGCGCGCCAGCGGCTTGATGCCGCGCTTGTTGGCCTCGGACAGCTTCATCAGCACCAGGGCGGCAGCGCCGTCCGAGATGCTGGAGGCGTTGGCGGCGGTGATGGTGCCGTCCTTCTTGAAGGCGGGCTTCAGGCCGGGGATCTTGTCGAGCTTGGCCTTGAAGGGCTGTTCATCGTTCTTGATGACGGTGTCGCCCGCCTTGCCGGCGATGGTGACCGGGGCAATCTCCCAGTCGAAGCTGCCGTCCTTGTTGGCGGCCAGGGCGCGCTCGGTGGAGGCGATGGCGAACTTGTCCTGCTCCTCGCGCGTGAAGCTGTACTTGGCCACGCAGCTCTCGGCAAACACGCCCATGGCCTTGCCGCGGTCGTAGGCGTCTTCCAGGCCGTCCAGGGCCATATGGTCGAAGGTGGTGAAGGCGCCGTAGCGGTAGCCCTTGCGCGCGCCCACCAGCAGATGCGGCGCGTTGGTCATGGACTCCATGCCACCGGCGATCATGATGTCGTGGCTGCCGCCGCCGATCATGTCGGCGGCCATCATGACGGCCTTCAGGCCGCTGCCGCACATCTTCGACAGCGTCACGGCACCCACGCTCTGCGGCAGGCCCGCGGCCAGCACCGCCTGGCGGGCGGGGGCCTGACCCTGGCCGGCCATCAGGCAGTTGCCGAACAGGGCCTCGCCGATTTCATCGCCCTTCAGGCCGGCGCGTTCGACGGCCGCCTTGATGGCCACGCCGCCCAGCGTGTACGCGGGCAGTGCAGCAAAGTCGCCGAGCATGCCGCCAATGGGCGTGCGTGCGGCAGAAACGATGACGATGGGGTCGGACATGGGGTGTCTCCTCGTGAATGGCGATGCGCGCAGGTGGCCGGCGCGCAGTGTTTGTTCTGCAACCGGGCCGCAAACCGGCCCATGTTGCACCGCAAAACTTTGGAATCCGGATTATGGCGCGGATGCTTGACTGCAAGCTGACTTGGATCAGGGTGCAGCGGCGCGCTGCCCGGCCGACCCGTACACCCCGAGTGCCGAGAGCGCAGCGTCCATCCGGGGCTGCAGCTGGTCGGGCCCGGCAATGGTGACGTCCAGGTCGCGCAGGGTGCCGTCGTGCACGCCATAGATCCAGCCGTTCACAAACAGCGCTTCTCCGCGACGCCATGCGTCCTGGACCACGCTGGTGCGGCAGACATTGCGCACCTGGTCGATCACATTGAGCTCGGCCAGGGCCGGCGCGCGCTGCTCGGCGGCCAGCCGGCCGAGGTAGGCGCCATGCTGGTCGGCGACGTCCTGCACATGGCGCAGCCAGTTGTCCACCAGGCCCAGCCGGGTGCCGGCCAGCGCCGCCTGCACGCCCGAGCAGCCGTAGTGGCCGCAGACAATGATGTGGCGCACCTTGAGCACTTCCACCGCAAACTGCAGCACCGACAGGCAGTTCAGATCGGTGTGCACCACCACGTTGGCGATATTGCGGTGCACGAAGACCTCGCCCGGGGCCAGACCGGTGATCTCGTTGGCCGGCACGCGCGAGTCGCTGCAGCCGATCCACAGGAACTGCGGCGTCTGCTGGTCCTTGAGCCGGGAGAAGAAGGCCGGATCGTCGGCCAGTCGCGCGTGAACCCACTCGCGGTTGTTGTCCAGCAGCTTGAGCACGGATTTCATGCAGCGCAGCTTAGCGGCCACCCCATGCCGGGCCGGCGCAGGTTCCTGAGATGCACCGCCCGAGAAGTACCGCCGAAAAGGCTCAAGACCCGCATGGATACAGCGGAGAGTGGCCGATCGTGATCTTCAAATTTCGTTTGAAAATCACGGGTATTGGGCTGTGTTTCTAAAACAGCTGTTGAAAATCTGACCTGCGCTCAGGCGCCCGGCAGCAGGCGGGCGGGCTGGGCCTCGCTGGCAAAACGCCGCGAGAAGCAGCGGCTGCGCTCGTAGGGATAGGCCTCGGGCGTGTCGCCGGCGGCCACGCGGGCCTGCGTGGCGCGCCACCAGGCGGCGGTGAGCAGGTCGGGGTGATGGCGGCGGAAGGCGGCGTTCACGCGCCGGTCGCCCAGCAGGAAGCGGTGGAACTCCTCGGGAAAGACGTCGTTCTTGCCCACGGCGTACCAGGGCGTGTCGCTCATCTCGGCTTCTTCATTGGGCGCCGGCGGAATCTCGCGGAAGTTCATCTCGGTCATGTACTGGATCTCGTCGTAGTCGTAGAAGACCACACGGCCCAGGCGGGTGAGGCCGAAGTTCTTGAACAGCATGTCGCCGGGGAAGATGTTGGCGCGCGCCATGTCCTTGATGGCCTCGCCGTAGTCGCGCACCGCGCGGTCCACCTCGGCGTCGCCGGCATGCATGAGGTGCAGGTTCAGTGGGCGCATGCGTCGCTCGATGTACACGTGCTTGATGACGACGATGTCGTCCTCTTCCTCCAGGATCGAGGGCGCCACCTTGCGCAGCTCGGCCAGCAGGCTCTCGCTCATGCGTGCGCGCGGCAGGGCCACCTCGCTGTACTCCCAGGTGTCGGCCATGCGGCCCACGCGGTCGTGCAGCTTCACGAGCATGTAGCGGTCCTTCACGAAGGCGCGATCCATGTCCTTGAGGATCTCGTCCTTGATGATCTTGAACACGTAGGGGTAGGAGGGCAGGGTGAACACGCTCATCACCATGCCCTTGATGCCCGGCGCGATCGTGAACTGGTCGTGGCTGTGCTTCAGGTGGTGCAGGAAGTCGCGATAGAACAGGGTCTTGCCCTGCTTCTGCAGGCCCAGCATGGTGTAGAGCTCGGCCTTGCTGCGGCCCGGCAGCATGTCGCGCAGGAAGCTCACATAGGCCGCCGGCGCGTCCATGTCCACCAGGAAGTAGGCGCGCGTGAACGAGAACAAGAGCGAGATCTCGTCGCTCTCGGCGAGCAGGGCGTCGGCATAGACCTGGCCGCGCGCATCCCGCATCAGCGGAATGGCAAAGGGGTGCACCACCGTGCCGTTGATCACCCGGCCGATGATGTAGGCACTCTTGTTGCGGAAGAACAGGGTGGAGAGCACCTGCACCTGGAAATCGGGCTCGATGCGCCGGACGCCACGCAGCTTGAGTGCGCGTGCTCCGGCACGCAACAGCCGCGCCACATCGCGCTTGCTGTCAAAGAAGGGGCAGGCCAGGCCGAAGTCGGCCAGCATGCACGTGAGGCTCGCGCGCGCGCCCTCGCTGAAGGGGTAGTAGACGCGGAAGCTCGGCGGGTCGCTGTCCATGTGGTCCGTGGCCACCGCCGGGCGCACGAAGATGAAGGCGTTGTGGAAGTAGTCGCGGTGCAGGATGCGGCAGCACACGGAGTTGAAGAAGGTCTCCGCACACTCCGGCTGCTTGTGGTTGGCCAGCAGGGTGACGTAATGGCGCTTGATGGCCAGCCACATCTCGTCGGGCAGAGTCTCGGCCGCAAACTCCTGGTGCAGGCGGCCGTGGCACTCGTCCACGCGCGTGTCGTAGTAGTCGATCCGCTCGCGCGACAGGCGCGCAATGCCGGCCCAGTCGCCGCGCTCGAACATGGCGCGGGCGCGTTGCGCGCAGTAGCGAAACAGGCCGTAGTGTCGATCGAAGCCCGCCAGGATGGCCCGGGCCACCTCGCGCGCAAAACGCTCGTCGGCCGCGTCCAGGCGGGTGTCGGTCAGCGTGGCGTCGTCTTCCATGCAGCCCTTCCTTTCCATGCGTTCAATGTATCGAGGCTGACCCCCACCCCGCCACAGACCTCGATCAAGGGCGCCTTGAACTCTGCCAGCACCTCGGGCAGCACCATGGGCACCGCCAGGGCGGCGCCGCAGGCCGGTTCCACCAGCACGCGGTGCGTGTCTGCAAAGGCCAGGCAGGCGTCCACGGCCTGCGCGTCCGTCACCGTGACCGACTGCACCGGCGCGCTCAGGCACAGATCGAAGACCTGCTGGGCCACCCGCTTGGCCCCCAGGCTGCCGGCGATGCTGGTGATGGCCGGCAGGGTGATGCGCTCGCCCGCCAACAGGCTCTCGTGCAGGCTGGCGGCGCCGTCGGTCTCGGCTGCGATCACGGGCACATGGGCGAGCCCATTTCGGCGCAGGCCCTCGATGACGCCGGCCAGCAGGCCGCCGCCGCCCACGGCCAGCACCACGCAGTCGAACATCACGCCAGCGGCCACCACCTCGTCAATCAGCGTGGCATGCCCATCCCAGAGCAGCGGGTCATCAAAGGGGAGCACATAGGCCGCACCCA
>DASSQC010000228.1:0-3222 GCA_035702705.1 Burkholderiaceae bacterium
TTGCTGAGCTCCATGAGCACGTACCAGGCATGTCTCGCCGCAAACGGTGAGCGCAGCCGGGGCATGTGCTTCTCGACCAGCTGCTGGCAGAAATCGCTGAACAGCTCGAAGCCGGTCAGCGTGCTGCCAGCATGCTGCTGCGCCAGGTCCAGCAGGTTCAGCGCATGCTCGATGCTCGCGAGCCCGACCAGCGCAGTGCCAGTGCTGCGGGGCAATGGAAAGAGCCTGACGCAGGCGGCCGTGATGATGCCCAGCGTGCCTTCGGCACCGATGAACAGATCGCGCAGGTCGTAGCCCGTGTTGTTCTTGCGCAGCGCGTTCAGACCGGACCAGATCTCGCCATCTGCCGTGACCACCTCCAGCCCCAAGCAGAGCTCTCGGGCATTGCCGTAGCGAAGCACCTGCGTCCCACCCGCATTGGTGGACAGGTTGCCGCCGATCGTTGCGCTGCCCTCGGCGGCCAAGGACAGCGGGAACAGCCTGCCGGCCTCACGGGCCGCATCCTGCGCACGCAGCAGGGGTACTCCGGCCTCGAGCACCATGGTGTTGTTCAGGGGATCGATGCTGCGGACACGATGCAGGCGTGTGGTGAGCAGCACGAGATTGCGGTGACCGCCATCCGGCGTGGCGCCACCACACAGACCCGTGTTACCACCCTGAGGCACGATGGCCAGGCCATGACGGGCAGCAAGGCGTACCAGCTGCGCCACTTCATCGGTGCTGCCTGGTCGAACCACGGCGAGCGCCGTGCCTGTGAAGCGCTTGCGCCAGTCGGTCAGGTACGGGGCGGCGTCCGTGCCGGCAAGCACGTGGGCCGGTCCGACGATCTCGGCCAGCGCCGCGCGAATCGCAGCGGCAGCCTGCAATTCAGCCATTGGCAGGCGGCGGGCTGGCGTTGGCTGTCTTGGCTGCCTTTGCCGCCTTCTTGAACGGACGGACGTACAGGATGAGCCCGAAGAAGGTGGCCCATGCAAAGGTGAACGCGGCCCAGCCCAGAAGCTGCGAGGGCCCGGTGCTGGTCATGCCGCGCATGCAGCCCTCGGCCATGTAGAGCAGCACGAACATGCTGGCCCATTGCATCGTGTAGACACTCGCTCGCATGACGCCGGGCAGCATCAGCAGCAGGGGAACGGTCTTGAGTGACGCGTAGATCCAGGCAATCGCGTTGTTCTCGTGCGGATCAAGGACCAGTTCCCACAGCGCCGATATGGCGATGAGGTGCGCAAGACCGAGCAGCGCCACGAAGTGCGGCAGGCTGCGGATGAAGCCGGGGCGGGGTGTCGGTTCAGGCATGGTCAGATCGGGCGGTTGAGCTTGAGCGCAGTGTGCGCCAGGCGCTTGCCGAGTGCGACGGCGAGTCTCGCCTGCTCCGGCGAGACGGCTCGGGTGTTGTCCACGCCGGCCACCGTGCTCGCACCGTAGGGCGTGCCGCCACCTGCGGTGGAGAGCAAATCCGTCTCGCTGTACGGAATGCCGACCATGACCATGCCATGGTGCATCAGCGGCAGCATCATCGACAGCAGCGTGCTCTCCTGGCCGCCGTGCAGACTGCCGGTGCTGGTGAACACGCACGCCGGCTTGCCGCTCAGCGCACCCGACAGCCATTGCGTCACCGTGCCGTCCAGGAAGTGCTTCATCGGTGCCGCCATATTGCCGAAGCGCGTGGGGGAGCCCAGCGCAAGACCGATGCACTCCTCGAGATCCTTGGGTTCGCAGTAGGGGCTGCCGCTGTCCGGAACAGGTGGGGAGGCAACTTCGGTGGTGGGCGAGACCGGGGGTACGGTGCGCAGCCGGGCGCGCGCGCCAGGCACGCGTTCGATGCCATCGGCGATGTGCTCGGCCAGGGTGCGCACATGGCCGTTGCGTGAGTAGTAGAGGACCAGGATCTCGTGGGCGCTGCTTGCGGACATGGCACCTATCATAGGCGGCATGAGCGAGAGGACATGGAACCCGCTGAGCTGGTTTGCCGCAGGCCGCCACGCCTTGCATTACGGCCGCAGCGTGATGCAGCGCATGCGCGAGGAGGAGCTGCCGACGGTGGCGGCCAGCCTGACCTTCTCGACCCTGCTGGCGCTCGTCCCGCTGGCTGCGGTGACCCTGGCCATCTTCACTGCCTTTCCGCTGTTTGCCGCATTGCGCGAGGCGCTGCAGGACTACTTCATCGAGTCCCTGATGCCGCCCACGGTCAGTGATCCGATCATCGGCTTCTTCAATGGTGTGGCGCAGAAGGCCCGCAGCCTGACGGTCTTCGGTCTGCTGTTCCTGTTCGTCTCGGCGCTGATGGTGCTGGTGACGATCGAGAACGCCCTGAACAAGATCTGGCGCACGCAGCGGCGCAAAGGCAGCTGGGCGACCCGGCTGCTGAGCTGGTGGGGCGCGCTCACGCTCGGGCCCGTGCTGCTCGGCTTCAGCCTGTATCTCACCGGATTGGCCGCGGCCCAGGTGTCCGGCATCAGGGCGCTCTCGTGGTTCTCGAACTTCACGCTCCTGCTGGTGCCCGTGGTGCTGGCGGCGCTGGGCTGGGCCATTGTCTACAAGACCGTGCCGCACGCCACGGTACGCTGGAAGCATGCGCTCATCGGGGCGCTGCTGGCCGCGGTGTGCTTCGAGCTGGTCAAGCGCGGCTTTGCCAGCTACCTGAGCACCTATGCGAATTTCCGGCAGCTCTACGGTGCGCTGTCCGTGGTGCCGATCTTCCTGCTGTGGATCTACGTGTGCTGGCTGATCACCCTGGCTGGCGCCGTCGTCACGGCGCTGGCTCCGCAGTGGGGCGTGATTGAACGCCGGCGAGAGGCGCGGGTCGGGGACTCGCTGGCCGATTGTCTCGCCACGGCAAAGCTGCTGCTTGCTGCGCGCTCCCAGGCGCCGTACGCACTCGATTTCGAGGGCATTGCCATGCAGGCAGACATGCCCCGTGCCGACGCGCAAGCCGCGCTCGATACCCTGGAGCGGCTGGGCTGGGTGCGCCGGGTCGAGGCGCCGGAAGAGCGCGAGATGAGCTACGTGCTGGCAGTCGATCCGGCCGCAGTGACGCTGTCGCCGCTGCTGGATGCCACGGTCCTGGCGGATCAGCATCCGCAGCTGCGCCACCTCAGCGCACAGTTGGCCACGCTACGTGCCACGCCGCTTGCACAGGCAATGGGCTAAGGGGCAACCCGAGGTTTGACCGCACTGCGCGTGCTGCGGCCACACGCGTTGCATGCCGTTACAGCAGCCCGCAGG
>DASSQC010000229.1:0-2301 GCA_035702705.1 Burkholderiaceae bacterium
GGGCGAACCCCAGTGCAACTTTGCTGCACTGCGCATAGCCAGGCTGCGTTTATGACATAAACATATACGCATAGACGAATATTTGGATTCGTCGTACCTGCAGATGCATCCCGACCCCAGGGTGGACCTGCGGCCAAAGAGCGAGCACTGGAGACCATGCATGGGTTTGATCCCTGCCCCGATGCGGGCTCGACGGGCTGCCTCGCCGCCCAGCGTGGCCGGTATGCCGATGCTGGCGCGCGGGCGCGGTGCGCCTCGATGCCTGCGGCCAGTCTGCCGCAATGAACAGAAAGGCTGACGATGTCGTCCACGCATGCCCCCGCCGATGCCACGTCTGGTGGCGAACTGGACCGGCTGTACGCCATGGTGTCCCAGTACTTCGGCCTGTTTGCCGAGCCCACGAGGCTGAAGATCATGCATGCCGTGTGCGACAAGGAGCTCAGCGTCAATGAGGTCTTGGCCGCTGTGGGCGGCACACAGGCCAATGTCTCGCGGCACTTGATGCAGATGCACCGCGCAGGCGTGCTGGGGCGCCGCAAGGAGGGCGCCAGTGTCTATTACCGGATTGCCGACGAGAACGCCGTGCTGCTGTGTCGCACGGTCTGCGTGCAGCTGGCTGCGCGCATGGACGAGGTGCGTGCCCAGGATGGCCCGCTGGCCGATGCCACCGTGCAACGTTTCATGACGAGGGCCGCATGAGCCGCAAGACTGCCACTGCCGAGCGCGGCCGCCTGCTCAAGGCGCCCGAGAACTTCCTGCCGCCGGACTTTCGCCTGGCGGTGACGAAGGACGGCTTGAACGATGCTCGGCGCGGCTTCCTGCGGCGCAGCTTTGCCTCGGCCGCGGCCGCCGTGGCCGCGGGGGCGGGCCTGGCCGGCACGGCGGCAGCGCAGGCGCCCGGGCCGAGCGGCAGCCTTGGCGCAGGGGACGGCGAGGATGCGATTCTCAAGCTGCCGCTGCACAGCAAGAGCCTGGGCCAGCCGGTCGCGGCGCGGCCCTACGGGCTGCCGTCGCAGCATGAGCAGAACCTGCAACGGCGCGAAAGCCCGGGGCTGACGCGGGTGTCGGCCTCCAGCGTGAGCTTCTGCCCGCTGCAGGGTCTGTTCGGCATCATCACGCCCAGCGGTCTGCACTTCGAGCGGCATCACCAGGGCTGGTGGGACATCGACCCCAGCCAGCACCGGCTGATGGTCATGGGCTTGGTGAAGCGGCCGATGGTCTTCGGCATGGATGATCTGATGCGCCTGCCCTCGGTGTCGCGCATGCATTTCATCGAGTGCGGTGCGAATTCCGGCATGGAGTGGGGCAACGTGGCCGTGCCCACGGTGCAGTACACGCACGGCATGCTCAGCTGCTGCGAGTACACCGGCGTACGCCTGTCCACGCTGCTCGACATGGCGGGCTTCGATCGCAAGCGGGCCAGGTACATCCTTGCCGAGGGCGCGGACGGTGCGGGCCTGACGCGCACCATCAACATCGAGAACGCGCTGGACGACGTGCTGGTGGCCTGGGGCATGAACGGCGAGATGCTGCGCCCGGAGAACGGCTACCCGCTGCGCCTGGTGGTGCCCGGCGTGCAGGGCGTGAGCTGGGTGAAGTACCTGCGCCGCATCGAGGTGGGCGACCAACCCTGGAACTCGCGCGAGGAAGCGCTGCACTACATGGATCTCATGCCCGACGGCATGCATCGGCAATACAGCTCGATCCAGGAGTGCAAGAGCGTGATCACCACGCCCTCGGGCGGGCAGGTGCTGCTGGACCGCGGCTTCTACAACGTGAGCGGCCTGGCCTGGAGCGGGCGCGGCAAGATCCGCCGCGTGGACGTGAGCTTCGATGGCGGCAACACCTGGCGTACCGCCCGGCTGGAGACACCGGTGCTGGACAAGTGCCTGACGCGCTTCAACATCGATTGGGTCTGGGACGGCAAGCCCGCCATCCTGCAGAGCCGGGCCATCGACTCCACCGGCTACGTGCAGCCGCAGATGCGCCAGCTGCGCGCGGTGCGCGGCACCCGCTCGATCTATCACAACAACGCCATCCAGAGCTGGCGCGTGGCCGAGACGGGCGAAGTCTTCAACGTGCAGGTGAGCTGAGATGAACGCATCGCAACCGGCACCCTTGTACATGGCTTCTCGCTTGTCTGGTGCGGCTTTTCACGAGATTTGGTATGAAAAGGCGCATCAAATGGACCTGCGAGACCAGAAACCCAGTCTTCATGCGCTTCTCCAGAACAAAATGGCTGGAAAGTCGCACCAGGCAAGCGAGACCGTGTTTGGCGGGGCCCTCACCGCAGGCTCCAGT
>DASSQC010000230.1:0-5423 GCA_035702705.1 Burkholderiaceae bacterium
TGTTCGAGGTGGGCGGGCAGTACCGGCGCAACATGTAGCTCGTGCCGGCGAGCGCCCGCGGGGCGTCTCGCTTGTCTGGTGCGGCTTCCCAGCCCGTTTGGTCTGGAAAGGCGCACCGGACCGTGCTGTAGCGCTCAGGGCCCTGCGTACGCAGGGCCTCTGTTCACGTGTCCTGAAGCGGGGGGCGTCTGGCTCGGGCGCCGCACACCGGCCCGCGCCGCGCAGCCTGTGCCGTTCAGCCCAGCCGCAGGTTGTTCACCACGATCAACCCGATGTTGGCCAGCACGATCAGCACGATCGGCGACAGATCGAAGCCACCCACCGGCGGCAGAAACCGGCGAATCGGCCGCAGCATCGGGTCCACCAGATTGGCCGCAAAGTAGGCCGCCGGATGATGCGGGTTGGTCCAGCTCATGAGAGCCTGCACGATCAGCACGGCAATCAGCAGGTACAGGCTCCAGCGCAGCAGCACGACCAAGGCCACCAGTGGCGTGCCCAGGGCCATCAGCCCACCCCCGTTGAGCGCGCCCACCACCAGCACCGACAGCGCCACCATCAGCAGCGCCGCCGCATAGGCCAGCAACAGGCTCGCCAGATCCACATTGCCCGTGCGCGGCAGGATATTGCGCAGCGGCAGCACCGCAAAGTCCGTGAGCTTCATCACGAACTGCCCGATCGGATTGCGCATCGGCGCCGCCGTGGCACTGGCCCAGGCGCGCAGCAGCGCGAGGAAGGCCAGCGCGCCGAAGAAGAACTCGATCAGGTACAGAAAGATCTGGGTGAGCATCGCGGTCCCGGGGAAGTCGTCTTATTGCGCCACAAACCCGCTCTTGCGGATGATCTGCGCCCAGCTCTTGCTGTAGGCCGCCTCACGCGTGGCGAGCTGCGCGCCGCTCATGAAGCCCACGGTCAGGCCCATGGCCGTGAGGCGCTCGCGCACCTCGGGCAGGGCAATCACCCTGGCAAGGGCCGCAGACAGGCGATCGAGCTCGGCCTTGGGCGTGCCGGCCGGGGCCCACAGGCCGTAGAAGGGCACGTCATCGAAGCCGGGCACACCCAGCTCCGCAAAGGTGGGCACCTCCGGCAGCACGGCCTGGCGCTCCTTGCCGATCACGGCGACCACGCGCAGCTTGCCGCTCTTGTGGTGTTCGATGAAATCCGGCACCGAACCCGTGCCCGCCGCAATCTGGTTGCCGAGCATGTCGCCGATCATGGGCGCGCTGCCGCGGTAGGGCGCGGCCACCAGGTCGAGCTTGTAGTGCTCCCCCACGGCCTTGACCAGAAACTCCGGAATGCTGGCCGGCGCAGGGGTGCCCACGGCGGACTTGCCGCCCTGCTGACGCACCCAGCTCACGTAGTCCGCCAGGCTCTTTGCCGGCGTGCCGCCGGACACCGCCAATGCATTGACGAAGGTGGCAAAGCCCGCCACCGGCACGAAGTCCTTGGCGGGGTCGAAGCCGGGGTTCTTCATGGTCAGCGGCAGCACCGAGATGGTGTGGTCGTGGCTCAGGAAGAGGGTGCCGCCGTCGGGTGCAGCAGCCTTGAGCGTGGTGGCCGCGATCTGGCCACCTGCCCCGGCGCGGTTCTCCACGACCACCGCGGTGGCGAGTTCGTCCTTGAGCCTGTCCGCCAGCACGCGCGCAATCGCATCCGTGCCGCCGCCGGGCGGAAAGCCCACCAGAATCTTCACGGGTCTGGCGGCCGTCTGGGCGGCCGCGATCGGCGCGATCAAGGCCAGCAGGGCTGCTGCGCAGAGGGATTTGATCGGTGTCATGGGCACTCCGGAAGCGGATGGTGAGGCAGGGCACAGCGCCAGCCTGACCGCTTGTGAGGATAGCCAAGTCACCAGAGCGTTCGGAGCGCACGGGCGCGCTGTCCTTCACTGAGGCCGCAGCGCAAGCAAGGTCAGCAAGAGTTGACCGAAATCAACTGATTACCAAGATGAAAAACCGGCTTCCCGCTTGTCTGGTGCGCGAGAAGCCGGTTCCGAACGGCCGTGAAAATCTGGCCGATAACGATGGACTTCAGCTGATTTCTACGCTGGTCTACTTGTCGCAGAAGCAGTGCGTCAGCACCACAAAGGGCATGCCGGCGCGGGTGCGCTGCATCAGTTCATTCACCCACATGAAGTCTTCCACCATCGGTGCGACGGCCGCGTTTAGGCCGGCGGCGGTCAGGGGGGCGTTCTGCACCATGGCTGAGCGCAGGGCTGCGGCGGCCGTGGCGGTGCTGGTGTCCACGGCCGCATCAGCTGCTGCGCCCAGGCCGAAGTTCTTCAGGAACTGCTCGAAGGGGCTGGGCGGGGCTTCGACGTAGCGCACCGGCGCGTCGGCCTTGAGCTTGGCGCGCTCGCGGGCGCTCTTGAGCGCGTCATCGAAGCTGCCGACGCGGTCCACCAGCTTGCGCTCCAGGGCCTGCTGGCCGGTCCAGACACGGCCTTGGGCGACCTTGTTGAGGTCTTCCACGCTCATCTTGCGGAAGGCGGCCGCCTTGCCGACGAAGTCGCTGTAGAAGTGGTTGATGGCGCTTTGCACCATGCCCTCGAAGCGCGGGTCCAGGCCGCGGCGCGGGTCGTAGGCGCCGGCCAGCCAGGTGGTGGTGTAGCCGCCGGTCTTGATGGAGAGCTTCTCCAGCAGCCCGCCGGCGGTGGGCAGCATGCCGAACACGCCGATCGAGCCGGTGATGGTGGTGGGGTCGGCAATCACTTCGTCGGAGGCCATGCTGATCCAGTAGCCGCCGGAGGCCGCCAGGTCACCCATCGAGACCACGACCGGCTTGCCGGCGGCGCGCGTCAGTTCAAGTTCGCGGCGGATCAGTTCGCTGCCGAAGCCGCTGCCCCCGGGGCTGTCCACACGCAGCACGATGGCCTTGATGCTGTCGTCCTCGCGCGCCTTGCGCACCAGCTCGGCGGTGCTGCGCCCGCCAATGCGGCCGGGCGGGGCGAAGCCGTCGCCGATCTCGCCCTCGGCCACGATCACGCCCACCGCATCACCCCCCTTGGCGGGCTTGAGGGTGGAGAGGTACTCGCCAAATGAGATCTGGCGGAAGGTCTTGTTCTCCTTGTCTTGCACGCCGCGCTCGAGCATGAGGGCGCGCAGCTCATCGCGGGTCTTGAAGCCGTCAATCAGCTTGCCGTCGATGGCGAGCTTGGCCGGGTTGCCGCCCGCGGCCTTGAGCTGCTCGGGCAGGGCCTCGATGTTCTTGGCAATGCTGCCGGCGGGCAGCTTGCGGGCCTTCTCCACGCCGTCGGTGTAGGCCTTCCAGAGCGCGTCGTACAGATAGGCCTCGGCTTCCAGGCTTTCCTTGCTGGGGCCATTGGCGAAGTAGGGCTCGGCGGCATTCTTGAAGGTGCCGACCTTGATCACGTTGGCGCTCACGCCCAGGCGGTCGAAGGCGTCCTTGTAATAGGTGCGGTAGCGGCCGAAGCCCTCGATCATCACCATGCCCATGGGGTGCATGTAGACCTCGCTGGCGTGCGCCGCAAGGTAGTACTGGCGCTGGTCGTAGCCGCTGGCCCAGGCGACGATCTTCTTGCCGCTGGCCTTGAAGCGCTCCATCGCGGCGGCGACTTCACGCAGCGTGGCCATGCCGGCACCGCCGAACTCGTCGGTGAGCAGCACCACGCTGGTGATCTTGTCGTCCTTGGCGGCTTTCTCGAGCACGGCGATCAGGTCGCGCAGCTGCATCTGGTCGGTGTCCTGGCCCTGGGCCTGGCGGGTGATGCGGTCACGCACGCCGCCGTGCAGCTGCTCGTGGATCGGCCCGTTCAGGGCCAGCACCAGTGCGGTCTTGTCCTGCACCCTGATGCCGCCGCCCGAAAACAGCGAGATCAGCAGTGCCAGCACGATGGCCAGGAAGATCACATTGATGACCGTGCGGCGCGTGCTGTCGACCCAGCCCCAGAGGCGGCCGAAGAAGCTGCGCTTGCCGGGCCCGCCCGGCGGGGTGGGGGGCACGGGAGGTGGGGGGGCCGGGGGCGGGGGCGGCGGGGCGGCGTCGCCCTGGGTCGACCACATGCCGCCCGAGGCAAGCGCAGATGCGCTGGCGGCAGCAGCGGCGGGGCTGTCATCCGAGGGGGTTGCAGCTTGAGGCGTGGGCGCGGGCTTGAACATGCGAAAGGCTCTCCAGAAGGAACCCGACGAGATTAACCAGCGCCATCGCGCCTGGCACATGCCACGGGATGAACTGCACCGGTCTGGGGGTGTGTGCGGTCTTTTTGCGTCTGGACGGCGGGCCGGGAACGCAGCGCACCCGCCGGCCGGATCGCGCCGGGCGGGCGCGGCTGCGCTCAGTCGCGCCGCTCGCAGGCGGCCTGGGCGCAGCTTTGCGCGACCATCGCCTTGGCGCGTTGCCGCAGCAGGCGCTGCATCAGCCAGTGCATGACATGCTGCGCGCCCAGGGCCGTGAGCCAGTGGCGGTAGCGTGCAATCCAGGGGTAGACGCGGTCGAACACGGGGCGCAGGCGCGGGTGGCTCCACAGGCGCACCATGGGCGCGAGGTCCGCCGCGGCATAGACCTGAACGAACACGTCCACCCCGCGCAGCCAGCGGCCGGCGGCGTCCTGCGCATGGATGATCTGCATGAGCTGGGCCGGGTCGATGCCGGCATTGCGCACCGGCGTGGCGTCGAAGTCGGCAGCCGAGCAGTCCACCAGGGCAAAGCGGTTCTGCGCATCCAGCGCCTTCAGGCCGTGCATCTCACTGGCGCACAGGGGGCAGGAGCGGTCGTAGTAGACCGTGAGCGGATAGGCGATCGTGTCCGTCATGTTCAATTTCGGCCAAAAATCTAGCGGCCCAGAAAACGCCCAAGAAATCCGCCAGACAAGCGGAAACAGGCTGGCAGGTCGTCAAGAATGCATTGATTTCGGTCAGCTTTGGTTGCGTACCAGCTTCTGCACGGTCGACAGCAGCTTGAGCACCTTCTGCAGCGTGGCCGGATCCAGACGAAGCATCTCATCGGCCCAGGCCGCCACGGACTCGGTGAGGGCCAGAGTGTCCCGAATGCGCTGTTGCGCCGCAGCCGGCTCCTGGGCGAAGGCCGGGTCGGCCACGCTGTCGCGCAGCAGGGCGGCTGTGGGGTCGAACTCGCGGCGCTTGCGCTCGGCCACCACCGTGCGCAGCAGCTCCCAGACGTCGCCACTGGTCTCGAAGTGGTCGCGCCGGTCGCCCATCACGTGCACCACGCGGGCCAGGCGCCAGGCTTGCAGCTCGCGCAGGCTCGTGGACACATTGCTGCGCGCCACGCCCAGGGTGGCCACCAGCTCGTCGGCATTCATTGGCCGCCCCAGGTAATAGAGAAGGGCGTGAATCTGCGCCACGGTCCGGTTCACGCCCCAGCGGGTGCCCATCTCGCCCCAATGCAGGACGAAGCGCTGGGCCAGCGGCGACAGCGCCACCGGGCCGTGGCCGGTGTCCGGCAGGTCT
>DASSQC010000231.1:0-5643 GCA_035702705.1 Burkholderiaceae bacterium
CCGCTGAACCCGGACCCCTCAGACGCTGCATGCAATCAAACGCCGTACCGATGCAGCCCGACCGGTCAAGTGCCGGTAAACCGATCGGCCGAGTGGTACTCGGCAGCCCAATTCGCTGCGATGCTGCAGTCCATGCAGCCGCCGATACGAACGCCCGCCTGTGCAGACAGCGGGCGTTTTTCTTTGCCCCAATGGTTTGAGGAGACTACGGGGTAACCACAACAGGAGGAGCTTGATGTCTGCCAATGAAGCACTATTGCTTGCGCTGATCTGTGGATTGGCCGCTGTGGCATACGGGGTCATTTCGATCGGCTGGATCAACCGGCAGGATCCCGGTAATGCACGAATGCAGGAGATTGCCGCTGCCATTCAGCAGGGCGCGCAAGCCTATCTGTCCCGGCAGTACCGCACCATCGCCATGGTCGGCGTCGTGCTCTTCGTGGCCATCGGGCTGGTCCCCGGCCTGGGCTGGGTCACGGCATTTGCCTTCCTCGTGGGAGCGGTGCTCTCCGGCGCGGCAGGCTTCATCGGCATGAACGTGTCGGTGCGGGCCAATGTGCGCACTGCGCAGGCGGCGAGCAAGGGGCTCAATGAGGCGCTGGCCGTGGCCTTTCGCGGGGGCGCCATCACCGGCATGCTGGTGGTGGGCCTGGGTCTGCTCGGTGTGGCCGGCTACTTCTGGTTCCTGACCAGGAACGTGCAGCCCGAGCAGGTCTATGGCGCCATCAAGCCGCTGATCGGTCTGGCCTTCGGCTCGTCGCTGATCTCGATCTTCGCGCGCCTGGGTGGCGGCATCTTCACCAAGGGCGCAGACGTCGGTGCCGACCTGGTGGGCAAGGTCGAAGCTGGCATTCCCGAAGACGATCCGCGCAACCCGGCGGTGATTGCCGACAACGTCGGCGACAACGTGGGCGACTGCGCCGGCATGGCAGCGGACCTGTTCGAGACCTACGCCGTAACGCTTGTCGCCACGATGGTGCTGGGCGCGCTGCTGGTGGCTTCTGCGCCGCTGCAGGCGGCCCTCTATCCGCTGGTGCTGGGCGGTGTGTCGATCATTGCCTCGATCATCGGCTGCTACTTCGTCAAGGCGAGCCCGGGCGGCAAGATCATGAACGCTCTGTACAAGGGCCTGATCGTCGCCGGCGTGCTCTCCCTGATCGCCTTCTGGTTCGTGACGCAGCAGATGTTCCCCGGTCAGGTGAGCCTGGATGGCGGCAAGACGGTGACGGCGATGCCGATCTTCCTGTCTGCAGTCGTCGGCCTGGTGCTTACCGCCGCGATGGTCTGGATCACCGAGTACTACACCGGCACCGATTTCAAGCCGGTGAAGTATGTGGCGCAGGCCTCCACCACAGGGCATGGCACCAACATCATTGCGGGCATTGCCGTGTCGATGAAGTCCACGGCCTGGCCGGTGATCTTCGTCTGTGCGGCGATCCTGGCCTCCTTCTCGCTGGCGGGCCTCTACGGCATCGCCGTGGCGGCCACCGCGATGCTTTCGATGGCCGGCATCATCGTCGCGCTGGACGCCTACGGCCCGATCACCGACAACGCCGGCGGCATCGCCGAGATGAGCGAACTGCCTGACAGCGTGCGTGCGATCACCGACCCCCTGGACGCCGTGGGCAACACCACCAAGGCCGTCACCAAGGGCTACGCCATCGGTTCGGCCGGTCTGGCCGCGCTGGTGCTGTTTGCCGACTACACCCATTCCCTCGAGGCCTACGGCTTCAAGGGCGTGACCTTCGATCTGTCCAATCACCTGGTGATCGTCGGCCTGTTCATCGGCGGCCTGATTCCCTTCCTGTTCGGCGCGATGGCCATGGAAGCCGTGGGCCGCGCGGCGGGCGCGGTGGTGGTGGAGGTGCGCCGCCAGTTCAAGCAGATCCCCGGCATCATGGAAGGCACGGCCAAGCCCGAGTACGGCCGCGCGGTCGACATGCTGACCAGCGCAGCCATCAAGGAGATGATGATCCCCTCGCTGCTGCCGGTGGTGGTGCCGATCCTCGTCGGTGTGTTCCTCGGTCCTGCCGCACTCGGCGGCCTGTTGATGGGCACGATTGTCACGGGCCTGTTCGTCGCCATTTCCATGTGCACCGGCGGTGGTGCCTGGGACAACGCCAAGAAGTACATCGAGGAAGGCCACCACGGCGGCAAGGGCAGCGAGGCGCACAAGGCGGCCGTCACGGGCGACACCGTGGGCGACCCGTACAAGGACACCGCCGGTCCGGCCGTGAACCCGCTGATCAAGATCATCAACCTCGTGGCCCTGCTGATCGTGCCCATCCTGCCGGGCGCCACGCAGTCTGCGCCCAAGGCAGCGGTGGCCGCGCCGGCGGCCATGAGCGCGCCGGCGGCACTCGCCGGTTTTCCGACCAGTGCCGAAGAGGTCGCCAAGATCGGGCCGAGCGGCGCCGCGTTCATTCGCAGCACCGTCAACGGCGCGGAGAGCACGGCTGAGGCGATGCTGTACTTCGCCAGCGGCTCGGCCGCGCTGCCAGCCGGCTTCGAGGACCTGAAGAGCCTCGTGGCGGCCTACAACGCCAAGGCAGGCAGCAAGTTCGTCGTCAGCGGCTTCCATGACGCCGCCGGCGACGCCGCCAAGAATGCCGAGCTCGCCAGGCAGCGCGCAGAAGCCGTGCGTGACCGCCTTGTGGCTTCGGGCGTGGCGGCCGACCGGATCGATCTCAGGAAGCCGGAGCAGGCCAGTGGCGGGGCCGACGCGCAGGCCCGTCGGGTCGAGGTCAGGCTGCAGTAGCGATCGAGCGCAGACCGCAACAGCGCCCCGGTCCGCCGGGGCGTTTTGCTTGCGGCCAGGCGAGGGCGTGACGCGTGCCGCATGACGCGCCTGACCGCTCAACGGCCGCCGCTCGCGGCAGCCAGACGCTTGGGTGCAAAGCGTTCTCGCTTGTCTGGTGCGGGTTTTCAGGCACTTTGCCTTGGAAACCCGCATGGATACTGGATCTGTGCTCCAGGATGCGGGCTCGTCGCTACACTTTACGTTTACGTCAATTGGCAGGTGCCGCGTCTGAAACGCGGCAACCGGCGCACAGATCAGGAGCACTCATGGATATCCAGGGCAAGGTTTTCATCGTCACCGGCGGCGCCTCCGGGCTGGGTGAGGGCGCGGTACGCATGCTGGTCGCCCATGGCGGCAAGGTCGTGATTGCCGACGTGCAGGCGGAAAAGGGCGAAGCCCTGGCCAAGGAGCTCGGCCAGACCTTCGTGAAATGCGATGTCTCCAGCGAAGCCGATGGCAAGGCCGTGGTGGCTGCCGCCACCGCCCAGGGCAAGCTGATGGGCCTGGTCAACTGCGCCGGCATTGCACCTGCGGCCAAGACCGTGGGCAAGGACGGCGCCCACCCGCTGGACCTGTTCAGCAAGGTCATCACCGTCAACCTGATCGGCAGCTTCAACATGATCCGCCTGGCCGCCGAGGCCATGAGCAGGAACGAGGCGGAAGCCACGGGCGAGCGCGGCGTGCTGATCAACACGGCGAGTGTGGCCGCCTATGACGGCCAGATCGGCCAGGCGGCCTACGCCGCCTCCAAGGGCGGTGTGGTTGGCATGACCCTGCCGATCGCACGCGACCTCGCGCGCAACGGCATCCGCTGCTGCACGATCGCCCCCGGCATCTTCGGCACGCCCATGCTGTTCGGCATGCCGCAGGAAGTGCAGGACGCCCTGGCCGCCAGCGTGCCCTTCCCCTCGCGTCTGGGCAAGCCTGAGGATTACGCCAAGCTCGTGCATCAGATCGTCACCAACGACATGCTCAATGGCGAGACGATTCGCCTTGACGGTGCCATTCGCATGCAGCCCAAGTGAGGGTGCATGTCGGCGCCGCTGCCGGGGCTTGCCGGCGCGCATAGGCCGTCATGCAATGAAAACGGGCCACCTTGGGTGGCCCGTTTTCATGTTGCGGCAGTTCAGTATGCGGCCCGGTTCTGGGCGAGCTTGAACACCGCCACGGCCTCGACAAGCTGCTGCGCCTGCGCGCGCAGGTTCTCTGCAGCGGCCGCGCTTTGCTCGACGAGCGCGGCGTTCTGCTGGGTGGTCTGGTCCATGCGGGTCACGGCCTCGCCCACCTGGGCCACGCCGGCGCTCTGCTGCGTGCTGGCGGCGCTGATCTCGCCCATGATCTCGGTGACCCGCTGAATCGAGCCGACCACTTCGGTCATGGTGCTGCCGGCGCGGTCCACCAGAGCCGAACCCTGCTCAACGCGTTCCACACTGGCCGAGATGAGTGACTTGATCTCCTTGGCGGCTTCCGCGCTGCGGTGGGCCAGGGTGCGCACCTCGGTGGCCACCACGGCAAAGCCGCGACCCTGTTCACCGGCACGGGCCGCTTCCACCGCGGCGTTCAGCGCGAGGATGTTGGTCTGGAAGGCGATGCTGTCGATCACGCTGATGATGTCGACGATCTTGCGCGAGCTCTCGTTGATCCCCTTCATGGTCACAACCACTTCATTGACCACCTCGCCGCCGCGCTGGGCGACCTGCGTGGCCTGCTGGGCGAGCTGATTGGCCTGCTCCGCGTTGCCTGCATTCTGGCGCACCGTGCTGCCCAGTTCCTCCATGGACGCTGCCGTCTGCTGCAGGCTGCTGGCCTGCTCCTCGGTGCGGCTGGACAGGTCGGCGTTGCCTTGGGCGATCTCGCCGCTGGCCAGGGCCACGGTCTCGGAACTCTGCCGCACCGACGCAACCACGCTGCTCAGGCTCGTCTGCATGTTGCGCAGCTGGGCCATGAGGCTCACGTTGTCGCCGGGTTCGGTTTCGACGGGAGAGCTGAGGTCGCCTGCGGCCACGGCCGCAGCCACCTGGGCTGCAATCGCCGGCTCGCCGCCGAGTTGGCGCACCAGGCGGCGCGTGATGAAGAAGGCCAGCAGCATGCCGAGCACGGTGGCCAGTGCGGCGATGCACACCGTCGCCATCCAGCCCTGCTTGAACAGCGTCTCCGACTCCTTGGCACTCTGGTCGGCCGCCTTGAACACGTAGGCGGAGTAACGGTCGGCCGCCGAGATCGTGTCGCCGCTGGCCATGCTGCCGACGCCGTCACTGATCTCCTTGGCCTCTTCCTGCTTGCCGTTCCGGCCCAGGGAGACAATGCGTGTGCGGGCCTGTTCATAGTCGGCCTGTGCCTTCTGCACCGCCGCCATGAGCTTGCCTTCTTCCTCGCCGGCGTCGTAGGCGTCGAGCTTGGTGAGGACCTCGCGCATCTTTTCGTTGGCGATCTTCATGGACGTCTCGTAGTCGTCCATGTAGCCGGCGTCGGCTGCACGTGCATGCTTGGCCTCGAGATCGTGCAGCTCGAGCTGGAGCGCGCGGATCTGTGCGAGGTGTGAGACCATCGGCAGCCATTTGCTGGAGAGCTCCTGGGCCTCGTGGTAGACCGTGCGCAGGACCCAGATGGACGCCCCGCCCAGGGTCAGGGTCAGGGCCAGCACGATGCCGAATCCGGCAATCAGCTGGGTGCGGATGCGCAAAGCGCCCAGTCGGCGCTGCAGTGTGCGCAAGGCATTCATGATCGACTCTCCGTGTGTTGCATCAGTCGGGCCGGCGGCGCTTGGCCGCCGGCAACTCCAATCGTTATCGGAGCCGGGAATACTTCTTGAAGCCCACGTAGGTCGCGCCGATCACCTTGCC
>DASSQC010000232.1:0-2497 GCA_035702705.1 Burkholderiaceae bacterium
TCATGACGGAGGCTGGCGGCATGGCCCCCGAGGAGGTCGAGCAGCTGATCACCTTTCCGATCGAGACGGCTATGAACGGCATGCCCGGGGTGAGCAGCGTGCGCTCGGTATCGAGCGTGGGCCTGTCCTTCGTGTACGTGCAGTTCGGCTTCGGCACCGACATCTACCGCGCGCGGCAGAACGTGGCCGAACGGCTGGCGCTCGTGCGCGAGCAGATGCCCCAGGGCGCCGCACCCACCATGGGCCCGATCTCCTCCATCATGGGCGAGATCATGCTCGTGGCGATTCCTCTGGACCCCGGCAAGGTCAGCCCGATGGCCGTTCGCGAGTATGCAGACTTCGTGCTGCGTCCGCGGCTCTTGACCATTCCGGGCATCGCACAGGTGATTCCGATCGGCGGGGAGGTCCGGCAGTATCAGGTACAGCCCGACACCGCCCGCATGGCGCAGCTGGGCGTCAGCCTCGAGGCCATCGAAGCGGCGGTGCGCGGCTTTTCCTCGAACTCGGCAGGCGGATTCCTGGAGCTCAACGGCCGCGAGTACCTGATCCGGAACATCGGCCGGACTGCGCGCCTGCAGGATCTGCAACGCCTTCCGGTGGGCTATGTGCGCGGGCAGTCGGTGCTGCTGGAGCAGGTGGCTCAGGTGACGTTTGCGCCCGCCATCCGTCGGGGTGACGCCGGCTTCAATGGTCAGCCCGCCGTGATCCTGGGCATCCAGAAGCAGCCGGGGGCAGACACCGTCCGGCTGACGCAGCAGGTCGAGGCCGCTTTCAAGGATCTTTCCCGAACCTTGCCGCCAGGCATCGAGACGCCGCGCACCACCATGCGGCAGGCCAGCTTCATCGAAGCCTCGATCAGCAATCTGAACGGCAAGTTGCTCTTTGCCTCTGTGCTCGTGGCCGTGGTGCTGTATCTGTTCCTGGCCAATGTGCGCACCACGCTGATCTCGCTGACGGCCATCCCCCTGTCCGTCGTGACCACGGCGCTGGTGTTCGGCTATTTCGGCCTCTCGATCAACACCATGACCCTGGGCGGGTTGGCGATCGCCATCGGGGAGCTGGTGGACGATGCCGTGGTGGGCGTGGAGAACGTGCTCCGGCGCCTGAAGCTGCAGCATGCGGCGCAGACTGGTGATGCCACGCCAGGTGCCTTGGAGGTGATTGCCCGGGCCACGCTCGAGGTCCGCTCGGCCATCGTGTATGCGACCCTGATCATCGTGCTGGTGTTCGTGCCGCTGTTCATGCTGCCCGGACTGGAAGGTCGTCTGTTCATCCCGCTGGGCGTGGCCTACATCACGTCGATCCTGGCCTCGATGCTGGTCTCGGTCACGGTCACCCCCGTGATGGCCTACTACCTGCTGCCGAAGATGAAGGGCCTCGATCATGGCGATCCGCGCCTGCTGCTCTGGCTCAAGGCACGCTATGCCGGCGCCCTGAACCATGTGCTCGACCATCCGAGGCAGGTGCTCGCGGCCGGGGCGATCGCCGTGCTGATCGCGGCGGCGTCCGTGCCCTTTTTCGCCCGCACCTTCCTGCCGCCGTTCAATGAGGGCAGCCTGCTGGTGGGCATCCGGCTCATGCCCGGCACCACGCTGGCAGAGTCCACACGCATGGCGCAGCAGGCCGAGCGCATGCTGCTGACCATTCCGGAGGTGGAATACGTGGGGCGCCGTTCAGGACGCGCCGAGCTTGATGAGCATGCCGAGGGCGTGCATGTGAGCGAGCTGGACATTCGCGTGAAGCGCAGCGCACGCTCGCCCGAGGAGGTGGTGGCCGAGATGCGGGAGAAGCTTGCCGTGCTGCCTGCCAACATCAGCATCGGTGCGCCGCTCGGGCACCGCATCGATCACATGCTGTCCGGCGTGAATGCCCAGATCGCGATCAAGATCTTCGGCGAGGATCTGGACACACTGCGCGGGCAGGCCGAGGCGCTCCGGCAGCAGCTGGCCACGATTCCCGGCCTGACCGATCTGAATGTCGAGCGCCAGGTGCTCACTCCCCAGATCAAGGTGCGTGTGGACTACGACCGCGCTGCCCAGTACGGCATTGCACCAGCCAAGCTGCTGGACGAATTGCAGACCCTGATTGACGGCGAACGCGTGGCGCAGATCGTGGAGGGCAACCGCCGCTTTGCGCTGGTGCTGCGCCTGCCGGAGTCGGAGCGCGGCATCGAAGGGCTGCGGCGGATGATGATCGACACACCCGCAGGCCGTGTGCCGCTTTCGCTGCTGGCCAGCGTGGAGGAGTCTGACGGCCCCAACGAGATCCGGCGGGACGACGGCAAGCGGCGCATCGTGATCTCGGCCAACGCCCAGGGGCGTGCGCTGTCCGATGTGGTGGCGGACATTCGCGCCACCACCGCCGGCTTCAAGCTGCCGGAGGGCTACTTCATCATCCTGGGCGGGCAGTTCCAGGCGCAGGAGGAGGCGAGCCGGCTGATCGCGCTGCTGTCATTGGCCTCGGCGCTCATGGTGTTTCTGGTGCTCTACAGCCGCTA
>DASSQC010000233.1:0-4944 GCA_035702705.1 Burkholderiaceae bacterium
CGGTCGAGGCGATCTGAGCCCTGAAAGCGCTGCCCACCCGGGCAGGCGCGGGCATCAGAAGGTGATGCTGATCACCACCGGCGCGGTGGTGCTGTAGGTGCCGGGCGCCACGTTCTGGCCGCCGGGCACGCGCGCATATACCTGACCCGAGGCCTGCTGTGTGGGGTTGGCGGCTGTCAGCGTGAGCGTGACCGGGCCGCCGACGAATGTGCCGCCCGAACCGTCGCCCCGCACCTGGGTGTAGGCGGCGTCGGCAAACAGGTTGTAGTTCAGGGTGTCGGGCACCGGGCTGCCACGCAGGGTGCGGTTGGCAAAGGTGCCGGAACCCACGCTGAAGAAGCTGCGCAGGCTCACCGTCTCGGACTGACCGCCACCGACCGTACGGGTACAGGTGACGGTGAAGGTCCAGGGTGCGGGTTGCAGCGCGTTGACGGTGTTGTACACGCCCAGGTTGATCGTCGCCGGGAAGCTCACCGAGCAGCTTGCGGCCTGTGCACCGCCCGCGCTGGCGCACAGCGCAAGGAGGCACAGCAGTCTGGCGGGTGCAGCGCGGGTCAAGGCGGGTGTCCTGTCGATCTTCATGGTCTGAATCCTATCGCTCCACCGGCATGCAACGCAGCCGACCCCAGTCTTTGATGCCGTCGGTCGCGGTGACCTCGGGCACGCTGGCGCGGCAGAGCAACTGGGTGCCCGCACGGGCCTCGATCGCTTGCATGCCGCTTGAATCGTTGACGAACACGCGGCCGGCCTGGCCGAGCGCCACGGGCTGCCCGCCGGGCAGAGCACGCAGTTCGGTGCCGGGCGCCAGCGGCTGATCCTGTGGATCGACGATCTGGCCCGTGGCCGGGCTCAGTCGCCGCACGGGCATGCTCAGTGCCACGCCGCTGCGCGTGTACGGCACCACGTCCAGCTTGAGGCTGCGGATCTCCATGTCCATCGACAGGTCGAGCTGCTCGACCGCGATCTCGTTGCGGTTGTAGGGCAGCAGATTGGGCACGACGATGCGGCCGCGCGCATCGGTCCGGCCGGCCGGCAGATTGTTGGCGTAGATGCGGGCACCGGGACTGTCGGGTACGGTCACCACGGCGAAGGCATCGCCCAGACTGCGCGAAACGATCCATTCGCCACCAAGCCAGGCGAGCGAACCGCGCACGCCGGCGCGCACCGCCTGGCTGCCGGGGCGGCGTTCCGCATCAAGACTCAGGCCGATACGCTCGGCCTCATACCGGCTTTCGGCGCGCAGCAGGCCGCGGTCGGAGGCCTCGATCGCGCCGCTCGCGCCGAGGCGGCCCTCGGGGGCGCGTTGGGCGCGCAGGGAGAGTTCGCGCCGCCCGGCGGCGTCCTGTGCATTGGCGCTGGTGGTCCAGCCGGCATCCAGTGGCAGGCTCAGAAAGGCCGAGGCCGAGCGGCTGCTGCAGGTCACGCTCTGCTGCGCGCCGCAGGCCTGTGCCACGTGCTGCAGGCTTACACCCACAAAGGCGCGACGCCCCACGGGCTGGCTGTAGGTGAGCGAACGCACGGTGGTGTCGCTGCGGCTGCGGTCAAAGGGCGTCGAGCGGATCCAGGCGGCAGCCAGCGAGCCGCGCCCGCCCAGGCTGACGCTGGCGCTGGCGTCCAGCTCATGGCGTGCCTGCAGGCTGGCCAACGACAGGCCCCCCGGTGGCGGATTGAGCGTGGCCAGGCTCACAAAGGCCTGCGAGGTCTGGCGGTAGCGCACACCCAGACCGAGGCGCGCAGCCGTGAGCTGGCTGGTCGAGAGACTCACGCTGGTCTGCGAGCCACTGCCCCGGCCGTCCGCGCTGCTTGCAGCCAGCTGCGCGGTCGCCACGCCCCAGCTGCCGACCAGCCCCACCAGGCCACCGGCAGCCAGGCGGTGCCGAGCGCTGAGCTCCCCGCCAAGCTCGGCGGTCAGGGTGTTGCTCAGGCCGCGGCGCCAGCTGCCGCTGGCGAAGGCGCTGCCGTAGGCATTGCTGCGCTCGCCGTAGCCCAGGCGCAGCGCACCGAGTTCGGCGCTGTAGGACTGCAGGCCGGGCGCGAGCAGGCTGGCGCTGGCCACGAAGGGCTGGGTCAGTATGGTCTCGCGGCCGAGCAGGTCACGCACGATGACGGTGACGGTGCCCGCGCCGCTGATTGTTGGTATGCCGCTGATGCTGAAGGGGCCGGCCGGTACGGTCTGCGAGCGTGTGAGTGCGTTATTGACGAACACATCGACCGTCGAGGGCAGGGTGGCCGAGCCGCCGAGCTGCAGCAGCGGCGCCGTCACCAGTGTGGGGTCGGTCGCGAAGTTGGAAGCGAACTGCAGGCCGCCGAAGCGCACCGGCCGGGTGAGGCCGGCACCGCTGATGGCGTCGCCCACGCGCAGACTGGCCAGCTGCTCGGGAAAGTCGCGCACAAAGTGGGTCTCGAGCCGCACCAGCCGGCTGTCGCGCTCGGGCAGCTTGCTCAGGAGCTGCTGCGAGTTCAGCGCGCCCCAGGGGCCGAAGATCGCGGCATCGGTGCTCAGCACGGCACTGCTGCTGGACACCGCGCGGTCGGCCAGGGCCTGAGCGCGGCTGCGGGTGGCGGAGAGGTCGTAGTTCAGGAAGGCCCCGGGGCTGGGCGGCGTGGGCAGCAGGCGCTGGCGCGCTCCCGCCGACAGGGCCGTGGCATCGAAGGCCTCGGCCGGCAGGGTGAGCGTCAGTGTCAGACGCGTTGCATCGAGCGTGGCGGACTGGGCGCCGAGCGCCGCCAGCGGCACAAAGCGCGCGCCATCGATGCGCTGCGCCTGCGCGTCCAGCTGTTCGGCCAGGCGGCGCAGGCGCCAGGCCACGAGATCGTCCAGATTGACGAACAGCTCGCCTGCAGCACTGCGCTTGAACACCACCGCGGTGCCCTGCGGCACGCCATTGACGGTGACTTCGAGCAGCACGTCTTCAAGGCGCGTGCCCGGGCGCTCGCCGTCGCCCGGCGCCGGTGCTGCCGTCGGGGTGGCTGCAGAGCCTGTTGGCGGGCTTGGGGGCGCCTCGGTGGATGCAAGTGCGCTGCGGCCTGCGAGCGCCCCGGCAGCAACGAGCAGCGCGGCGCAGATGTGTGCCGGCATGCACGCGTGCGGGTACGCCCTGCGCTGGGTGGCAGATGCCGCTGCGTGCATCTGCGGGCGCGTCATCGCAGGCAAGGCGGTGGTACGCAGCGCAAACAGGCGGCTGATCACTGCAGGGTCAGGTCCACCCGGCGCTGGCCGGCGACGGTGCCCAGTTGCAGCTTGAGCTCGGCGCCCGGCGCCAGCGCGGCGGCCTGGGCGGCACTCAGCGGCAGGTCGATCTGGCGCGCTGCGCCCGGCAGCACGTAGATCAGGCCGAGGTCGTCGCCGATGAAGGCGCCCGCGCGTTCGAGCCGAGCCGAGACGAAGCGCGCGGTGTGCCTGCCGCTGTTGCTGGCTGTGAGGCGCGCCACATCCGCACCGTCGGCCGTCCTCACGCGGCGGACTGTCCAGCTCACCTGCGTGGCGAGTGATTCGTCACTGGGCGCCAGACTCATGCCCGCCGGTTCCACGAACAGCGGCACCGACATGCGCAAGGCCAGCTGCACGGCAGCCGCGCCCGCGGCGGGGGCAGCCGGCACCTCATCGATGATGATGCGGTAGGTGCGCTGCTGCTCAGTCGCAGCCACACCGCCGCGCAAGCCCACACGGATCATCTGCGTGGCCTTGGGCGGCACCGTGACGACCACCGGGGTGACGATCAGCTCGCTCGTGGCTTCGGTGGCGTCGCTGCCGTCGCGCTGGTGCCAGCGCATGCCGCTGACCTGGATCGTGACGGGACTGGCATCGTTGTTGGTCAGCATCATGACCGCCGAGCGGCTGCGCTCATGGAGATCGATCCGCGTCGGGCTGATGGCGAAATCCCCTGCGACGGCCGCGCCCGGCAGGGCGGCGGTCAGCGCGGTCGCCAGAACGAGCAGGCCGGTATGCAGAGCATTCAGGGTAGGTTGCAGCAGATTCATGATGAAAACAGGGCGCGAAGAACCGGTAGAAGGCTACCCGCCCCACGCGCCCGTGCCCGGGACAGGATGCTTCAGTAGTTGATCGTGACGGTGATGGAGTCGCTGTAGCTCGACGGTGCAGCCGTGACCTGCACGGGGATGCGACCGAAGACCGTCAGCGAAACCGCATTGCCTGAGGCCATGGCGGCGCCGGTGCCACCGACGGTGGCGGTGGTGCCCGACCCGTCGCCCCATACGGTGTTGCGGGCCGCCGTGGTGAACAGGTTGTAGTTCAGGGTGTTGGGGGTGGGCGTGGCCGTGTCCCGCATCACCCGGCTGGCGTAGGTGCCACCTGTGCCGCCGGTGTTCAGGGTCACGGTGAAGGGCGTGGTCCGTGTGCAGCGCACGCTGATGGTGCTGCTCCGATCCAGCGGCGTGACACTCGACGGGTCATAGACGCCGAAGGCCAGCGGGGTGGCGCTGACTGCGCAGTTCTTGGCCACGGAGGAAGTGACGCTCAAGCGGTTTGTGACGGTCTGGGCTGCGGCCGGCAGAAGCCAGGGCAGTCCCAGAGCCGTCAGGGCGACTCTGCGCAAGGCAAAGGCGCGTGGACCCATCTCAGTAGGTCACTGTCACCGTGATGGAGTCGCTGTAGCTTGCAGGCACTGCGGTCGGTTGCACAGGAATCCGCCCGAAGACGGTGAGGTCCACGTTGTTGCCCGCACCCAGGCCCAGACCGACGCCCGCCAGGGTCGAGGTGCCGGCGGTGCCGTCACCCCAGACCGTCGTGCGGCCGGTGGTGGTGAACAGGTTGTAGCTCAGCGTGTTGGGCGTGGGCGTGGCGGCGTCGCGCATCACCCGGCTGGCAAAGGTACCGCCTGCGCCGCCGGCGTTCAGGGCCACGGTGAAGGGCGTGGTGCGGGTGCAGCGCACGCTGATGGTGCTGTTCTGGTCCAGCGGCGTGGCACTCGAGGGGTCATAGAC
>DASSQC010000234.1:0-2982 GCA_035702705.1 Burkholderiaceae bacterium
ATCGCGCCCATGGTCACGTGGAAGCCGTGGAAGCCGGTCAGCATGTAGAAGGTGGACCCGTAGATGCCAGAGCTGAGCTTGAGGTTCAGGTCGCTGTAGGCATGCATGTACTCATAGGCCTGGAAACCCATGAACACGGCACCCAGCACGATCGTGAGGAACAGCCAGAACATGGTCTTGCTGCGATTGCCCGCGACCAGCGCATGGTGTGCGATGGTCAGCGTCAGGCCCGAGGTCAGCAGCAGTGCGGTGTTGATCGTCGGGATCCATAGCGGGCCCATGGTGGTGAAGGCTTCCACCGAGCCCTGCGGACCGGCGTGCGGCCACACTGCGCGGAAGTCGGGCCACAGGATGCCGGAGTAGTCGGGGTCGGCCAGCCAGGGCATGGTGATGCCACGGGCGTAGAACAGCGCGCCGAAGAAGGCCGCAAAGAACATCACTTCGCTGAAGATGAACCAGCTCATGCTCCAGCGATACGACGCATCCACGCGACGGCTGTACATGCCGCCCTCGGACTCGCTGATCGCATCACCGAACCACTGGTACAGCGTGAACAGGAACATGACCAGGCCGCCGAAGACCAGCACGGGGCCGAGCGGAGTCATCTTGTTGACCCAGGCCGCCATGCCCAGGCCCCAAAGCAGCAGCGAGACGGCCGCCATGGCCGGATGCCGCGAAAGGCCTGGCACGAAGTAATACGGCGTCTGACCTGCTTGAACGTTCGCCATTCTCTGGTTCTCCAAAAACTCGTTCTTTAGACTCGTTCTACTTGCTGACGACCATCTGGACGATGCCGATCAGCACTCCCACAAACACGGCTGCAGCCAGCACCCCGATGATCAACACATGGACCGGGTTCAGGCTGCTCATGTCACGTTCGTGATCCGCACCGCGGCGGACCCCGAAGAAGGACCACAGCACCGCGCCGAGGGTCTGACGAAACGACCCCTTGCGCTGCACATGTTGTCCCAGTTCATCCATCGTCCTGCTCCGCTCAGGTGCGCTTGTCCGGCACGGCCGGGGCTTGGGCGGAACTCGCTGCCCCACCCACCTCGAAGAAGGTGAAGGACAGCGTGATATTGGCCACGTCGCGCGGCAGATCCGCGTCGACCACAAAGGTGACCGGAAACTGCCGGACCTCGTTGGCCGCCAGCGTGTGCTGCGAAAAGCAGAAGCACTCCATCTTGTGGAAGTGCTGCGCCGAATTCATCGGCGCATAGCTGGGAATGGCCTGGCCCGACACGGCGCGCGGCTGCTGGTTCGCAATCTCGTACATCACCGTGACCAGCTCGCCCGGGTGCACCGAGATGGCGTTCCTGGTGGGCACCATGCGCCACGGCCCCTGCACATTGGCATCGAACTCCACCGACACCTTGCGCGTGGTGTCGATCTGGGTGTTCTTCATCTGGGCTACCGCATCCGGCCCCATCTTGGCATCCCAGGCGAGGATGTTGACGCCGGTGACCTCGCAGATCTTGCGGTAGATCGGGATCAGCGCCCAGCCAAACGCAAACATCAGCGCCACGATGACGATGAGCTTGCGCACCATCGTCCTGTTGTCGCTGCCGTTGTCCTGCGGCGTGGTCTGCTGCTCGCTCATGCGCGTCACATGATTCCGTTGATGACCAGCCACCTGCGCACGATGATCCCGGCAAAGAAGACCACTGCGATCGATCCGATGATCAATGCGGTGCGCTTGTTCTTGCGCTGCTGGTCTGCGTTCGGTGCGCTCACGGTCGGTTCCTGTCGGTCAGGCGGTTGGGGCCGCACACTCGGTGCGGCCCGCAATCATTACTTCACCAGGGGCGGCGTCTCGTAGCTGTGATGCGGAGCCGGCGAGGGCAGCTGCCACTCGAGACCCTGGTCGTAGCCTTCTGCCCAGGGGTTGGCCGAGGCCTGCTCGCCCTTGCCCGAAGCGGCACGCCACACCACAGCCAGGAAGAACAGCTGCGACAGGCCGAACCCGAACGCACCCACCGTGGCGATGGCATGGAAGTCCGTGAACTGGGCGGCATAGTCGGCGTAACGACGCGGCATGCCGGCCAGACCCAGGAAGTGCATCGGGAAGAAGGTGATGTTGAAGGTGATGATCGAGGACCAGAAATGCCACTTGCCGAGGGTCTCGCTGGGCATGCGGCCCGTCATCTTGGGCAGCCAGTAGTAGGTGGCGGCAAACAGCGCGAACAGCGAACCGGCCACCAGCACATAGTGGAAGTGCGCCACCACGTAGTAGGTGTCCTGCAGCTGGATGTCGATCGGGGCCACGGCGAGGATCAGGCCGGTGAAGCCGCCCATCGTGAACACGAAGATGAAGCCGACCGAGAACAGCATCGGAATCTCGAAGCTCATCGAGCCCTTCCACATCGTGGCCAGCCAGTTGAACACCTTCACGCCCGTGGGCACGGCAATCAGCATGGTGGCGTACATGAAGAACAGCTGGCCCGTCACCGGCATGCCGGTGGTGAACATGTGGTGCGCCCACACGATGAAGGACAGGATCGCGATCGAGCTGGTGGCGTACACCATGGAGGCGTAGCCGAACAGGCGCTTGCGCGAGAAGGCAGGAACGACCTGGCTGATGATGCCGAAGGCCGGCAGGATCATGATGTAGACCTCGGGGTGGCCGAAGAACCAGAAGATGTGCTGGAACATCACCGGGTCGCCGCCGCCGGCCGCGTTGAAGAAGCTGGTGCCGAAGTGGCGGTCGGTCAGCGTCATCGTGATCGCGCCTGCGAGCACCGGCATCACGGCGATCAGCAGGTAGGCGGTGATGAGCCACGTCCAGCAGAACAGCGGCATCTTCATCAGCGTCATGCCGGGCGCGCGCAGGTTGAGGATCGTCGTGATGATGTTGATCGAGCCCATGATCGACGAGGCGCCCATGATGTGGATCGCGAAGATCGTCAGATCCATCCCCATGCCCTGCTGGATCGTGAGCGGCGGATACATCGTCCAGCCGCCCGACGACGCGCCGCCGGGCAC
>DASSQC010000235.1:0-3371 GCA_035702705.1 Burkholderiaceae bacterium
CTTCACCAACACCGGGCCGGACACTCAGGATCTCTACCTCGAGGAGATCGACGCTGCCAACCCTGCCCAGTACCGCACCCCGGACGGGTTCGCCGCGTTCACCACCCGTACCGAGATCATCAAGGTCAAGGGTGAGGCGGACGTGCAGCTCACGGTGCGCGGCACCCGCCATGGCCCGGTCATCAGCGAGGCGGCAGCCGGCCTGAACAAGGCACTGGCCGGCCAGAACAAGTATGTGGTGTCCATGCGCTGGGCGGCGCTGGAGCCGGACGACCAGACCATGCGCGCCAGCTTCGACATGAACCTGGCCGGCAACTTCGACGCCTTTGTGGAGGCGCTGCGCAACTTCCACGCGCCGCAGCAGAATGTCGTATTCGCGAGTACGGATGGGCGCATCGGCTTCGTGGCGCCTGGACGCATCCCGCTGCGCGCCATCGACAACGACCTCATGGGTCTGGCGCCCGCACCGGGCTGGGAGGCCAGGTACGACTGGAACGGCTTTCTGCCCTTCGAGAACCTGCCGCGCAACCTCAACCCGAGCACCGGCGCGCTGTTCTCGGCCAATGCCAAGGTGGTCACGCCGGACTATCCCTTCTTCATCACCGCCGAGTGGGCCAGCACGTACCGCACCGAGCGCATCGGCGAGCTGCTGCGCGCCACCGACAAGCACACGCCCGAGAGCTTCGGTGCCATGCATATGGACAACCTGAGCGGCGGCATGAAGGCCTACCAGCCCTTCTGGCGCAAGATGTTCAACAGCGGCAAGGCCTCGCCTGGCCGCGCCACCGACGTGCTCACGCGCCTGGCGGTGTGGAACGGCCGCATGGACGCCGGCAGCGAGGCCGCGATCATCGCGGCCTGGTGGCGCGAGATGATCCGCCTGACTTTCGAAGACGATCTGGCCCGCGTCTGGCCCGATGCCTTCGGCAGCCAGCTGAATCGTGCGCTGTTGGCGGCCACCCAGGGCAGCCCCGAGCAGGTCCGCTGGTGCGACGACATCCGCACGCCCGTCAGAGAGAGCTGCGAGGAGATCGGCCTGAAGGCGCTGGACGCCGCACTCGCGCTGCTTGAGCGGGTGAGCGGCACGGCCGACATGAGTCGCTGGAACTGGGCGCAGCTGCACAGCGTGCGCATGGAGCACCGGCCGTTCTCCCGCGTGGGGCTGCTGCAAGGGCAGTTCGAGCTGCGCTTTCCCGTGGCCAGCGACGCCTTCAGCGTGAACCAGAGCGGCTTTCGCCTGCGTGACCCGGATGCCGGCAGCGGCGCCAAGCCTGCGGATCAATTTGCCACCGTGCACGGCGCCGGCTACCGCGCCATCTATGACCTGGCCAATGCCGATGGCGGCAGCTTCATCAGCAGCACAGGGCAGAACGGCCTGTTCATGCTGCCGGGCTACCGCGACTATGGCCAGAAGTGGGCCGCAGGCGAGCGCGTGCCCATGCGCATGAGCGACGGCGCCCTCTCGGGCGCGACCCGCTTCTCGCTCAAGCTGGTTCCAGGGCAGTAAAGGCCGTCCAGCAGATGCCCGTGCCGGTCTGCAGGCGGCCCGTGCCACGTCAGGGGGCTGCCGGGCTGGCGCTGCAGTGCGGGCGGGGCAGGGGCTGCGGGTTTACCCGATGTCGTTCAAGATATTTGAACGACATGCACAAGGCGGTTCTCGCTTGTGGCAAGCGGATCTTGAGGTGTTCCGGGTTTTCCGCTGTGCCAGAACAGGCCCAATCGATCAAATAATTCGCTACTTGCTGGTAGCGCCATGACCCGAATCGTTTGGCGCTGCGTCCCCCGAGCACCCGCCCGGATCGCGCCCACCCGCATCCCACGACCAGTTCCCAAGGAGCGAAGCATGTCCTCTTCCAAGATGTCCAACCGCCGCGGCTTTCTGCGAGCCGGTGGCGCTGCGGCTGCCGCCGTGGCCACTGCAGGCCTTGCGCCGTTGGCCTGGGCCCAGACCGCGCCGGCGCCCGCGCCTGCACCGGCCCCCGCACCTGCGCCGGCGCCGGCTGCAGCCCCCAACTTCGGCACGCCCAATCTGCCGGCACCGGGCTTTCGCCGCATGAAGCTGGGCAAGGTCGAGATCATCGCCCTGAACTGCGGCGCAGTACGCCGCCCGCTGGGTGAGGGCTTCGTGCGCAACGCCCCGCTGGCCGACGTGCAGGCTGCGCTGAAGGCTGCCAACCTGCCCACGGACTTCGTGGACATCAGCTTCACGGCCTTCCTGGTGGTGGATGGCAAGCGCCGCATCCTGATGGACACCGGCAACGGCCAGTTCGGCGCCCCCACCACAGGCCGCATCCTGGCCAACCTGGAGGCCGCCGGCTTCAAGGCCGATGACATCGACACGATCGTCCTGACGCACTTCCACGGCGACCACATCAACGGCCTGCGCAATCGCGACGGCTCGCTCGCCTTCCCCAAGGCCAAGGTCTGGGTGCCCGAGATGGAATGGGCCCACTGGATGGATGATGCCAAGATGAACGCCGTGCCCGAGGCGCAGCGTGGCGGCTTCAACAACGCCCGGCGCGTGTTCAACAACTACCCCGCGGCGCAGCTGGAGCGCTTCAAGCCCGGCCACGACTTCGGTGCCGGCGTGAAGGCCATTGAAGCCTACGGCCACACCCCCGGCCACACCCTGTTCGAGGTCACCAGCGGCCGTGACAAGTTCCTGTACGTGGGCGACCTGTCCAACGTGCCTGAACTCTTCGTGCGCAATCCGGACTGGGCGGTCCAGTTCGACATGGACGCCGAAGCCGCCCGCGTCACCCGCCGCAAGGTGCTGGAGCGCGCTGCAGCCGACAAGGTCATGGTCGGCGGCTACCACTTCCCGTTCCCGGCATTCGGCCGGATCGAGAAGATGGGCAACGGGTTTGACTTCAAGGTGATCTGAGCCGGATCACGGCTGAATCGCCAGTGAAAACGGGGCCGCCGGCCCCGTTTTCTTTGCCCGCTCGCCTGGCCGGTGGCGGCGGTCTGTGCCCGGAGGCGGAGCATGCGGTGGCCGGTGCAGGATTGGCCGGATGGGTCTGTCGCGCCAGCCCGTAAAATCCCCTTTTACGCGCCAACCCGCCCGCCATGACGCCTCCTACCGCGCAATCCGCGCCGTCTGTCCAGTCTCCCGCCTCGTCCACCACCCTCGCACTGCCTGGCCCCCAGGCGCTGTCTGACTTTCGTCGTGCCCGGCTGCTGGCCAGCCTGCGTGAGGTGTCGGAGGCCATCACCGATGTGGAGGGCTGGTTTGTCCACTACGTGTGGCTGACCGAGGCGCCCACCGAGGCGGTGCGCAACACCCTCAACGGCCTGCTGCACTACGGTGTGCCGATGGCGGCGGGTGCGGCAACCGCCGAGCACCTGGTGGTGGTGCCGCGTCTGGGCAC
>DASSQC010000236.1:0-5752 GCA_035702705.1 Burkholderiaceae bacterium
CTGCGGACCTGCCCACACGCGTGCTGGGCGAGGCCGGCTCGGCCGCGGAACTGCGCACCCTGCTCGACACCCACAGCCCGCACGCCCTGCTGCTCGATGTGCAGATGCCAGGCGCCGACGGCGTGAGCATTGCGGCGGACCTGAAGGCCCGTGCTGCGCGTGGCGAGCAGGTGCCGCACGTGATCTTCGTCACCGCCTTTGCCGAGCACGCCGTCGATGCCTTCGAGCTGGCGGCGATTGACTACCTCGTCAAGCCGGTGAAGACCGCGCGCCTGCTCGAAGCCCTGCGGCGCGTACCGGTGGCGCGCGAGAGCGATGTGCCCAGCATCACCGTGGTGGAGCGCGGCCGCATCCTGCGCGTGCCGGTGGCCGAAGTGCTCTATCTCAAGGCCGAGATGAAGTACGTCACCATCCGCACCCGCGAGCGCGAGTTCCTCAGCGAAGAGCCGCTGACCACCCTGGAAGCGAACTTCCCCGACCATTTCATGCGCATCCACCGCAACGCCCTGGTGTCGCGCAATGCGATTGCCGGCATCGAGCGCGCCCGGCCCGGCACCGTGCAGGCTGGCGAGAGCGACGGCGAGCGCGCCTGGCAGGTGCTGCTGCATGGGTGCGACGAGCGCCTGGATGTCAGCCGGCGCCAGGTGGCCCAGGTCAAGGACTACCTCCGCACCTGAGCGCTGCATGCCGGCGCAGGCGCCTCCCCGAGTTCCGTCGCAGGTCCACCGCGCCGCCCTCGTGCAAGGCGCTCCAGGCATCTGGTTGCACCGCCCTGTCGCCACGGCAGCCCCCTGGCAAGGCCCCAGCCCAAGTGCCGCTCAGCCGCGCACGTGCACCGTCCGGCGCCTTGGCACGCTCGCAGCCGCTGATTGCGGCCGAACGGGCTTGAAACGCCCTGCGGCGTGCCCACGTGGGCCGAAGCCCGTCCGGTGGCGCCTGCCAGGTGCTGCCGGCCGGGGCGACCCGGCATCGGGTTGTCCCCGCCAGGCCGGACCAGGGTCACGCGCCTATACTTTTGCGTTTGTCTGAACCGGGTTCGGCGCCTTGCCCACCCGCCGTTTTTTCTCCCTAGGAGCCTTCAGCAGTGTTCATCTCGAATGCCTACGCCCAAGCCGCGGCCGCCACCCCTCCCTCCGCCATGGGTCAGCTGGCCAGCTTCCTGCCCATCATCCTGATGTTCGTGATCTTCTGGTTCCTGCTGATCCGTCCGCAGATGAAGCGCCAGAAGGAGCATCGCGCCCTGCTCGAAGCCCTCAAGAAGGGCGACGAAGTCGTCACCGCCGGCGGCATCGTCGGTGAAGTCACCGCCGTCAAGGACCAGTACGTCACGGTCTCGGTCAACCAGGGTGACGCCACCGTGGAAATGCTGCTGCAGAAGCAGGCCGTTCAGACCGTGCTGCCCAAGGGCACGATCAAGGCCCTGTAATCAGCGCACCCGGCCTGAGTGACCTTCCCGGCCGGACTGCTGCAGGCGCGTCGCATCACTCCATCATGATCCGCGCCTGCTTCCATCCTTACCCGCTCCTGTCGTGTTCCCCTGCCGCCGGCGCCTCGCGCACCGCGCCGGCCTAGCCCCACCGGAACCTTTCCGCCCATGAACCGATACCCCCTCTGGAAGTACATCACCGTGATCGTCGTGGTCGCGCTGGGCTTCCTCTATTCGCTGCCCAATCTGTTTGGCGAGCAGCCCGCCGTGCAGGTGAGTTCCGCGCGGCCCACCGTGAAGGTGGATGCCGGTGCGCTGACGCGTGTCGAGGAGATCCTGACCGCAGCCAAGATCCAGCATCGCGGCATGAGCTTCGATGGCGGCAACAGCCCCTCGGTGCGCGCCCGCTTTGCGGATGTGGAAACACAGAAGCTGGCCAAGGAGACCATCGAGGCCGCGCTCAACCCCGACAAGAACGCACCCAACTACATCGTGGCGCTGAGCCTGGTGCCGGCGTCCCCGTCCTGGCTCACCAGCATCCGCGCCCTGCCGATGTTCCTGGGCCTCGACCTGCGCGGCGGGGTGCACTTCCTGCTGCAGGTGGACATGAAGGCCGCCGTGGCCAAGCGCATGGAGACCGTGCAGACCGACATCCGCACCACCCTGCGTGACAAGAATATCCGCGGCGGCAGCACCAGCCGCGTGGGCGACACCGTGGAGGTGCGCTTCACCGATGCCGAGCAGGCCGAGCGCGCGCGCAACGCCCTGGTCGATGCGATCCCGGAGTTCAACTTCAGCACCGTGGCCGACGGCAGCAACATCGTCCTGCGCGCCACGCTCAAGCCGGAGTCCCTGCGCACCATTCAGGACAGCGCGATTGCCCAGAACATCTCCACGCTGAACAACCGTGTGAACGAACTGGGCGTGGCCGAGCCGGTCATCCAGCAGCAGGGTGCAGACCGCATCGTGGTGCAACTGCCCGGCGTGCAGGATGTGGCCCGTGCCAAGAACATCATCGGCCGCACGGCCACCCTCGAGTTCCGCCTGAACGCCGAGCCCAATGATGTGCTCTCGGACACCTTCCCGGATGGCGGTCGCCCGGTGAACGTGAAGCGCCAGATTCTGGTGACCGGAGACAACCTGTCCGATGCGCAGCCCGGCTTTGATTCCCAGACGCAGCAGCCCAGCGTGAACCTGGTGCTCGACGCCAAGGGCGGCCGGATCATGCGTGACACCACGCGTGACAACATCGGCAAGCAGATGGCCATCATCCTGTTCGAGAAGGGCAAGGGCGAGATCATCAGCAATGCCACCATTCGCGGCGAATTCGGCAACCGCTTCCAGATCTCGGGCGCCATGAACACCCAGCAGGCCAATGACCTGGCCCTGCTGCTGCGCGCCGGCTCCCTGGCCGCGCCCATGGACATCGTCGAGGAACGTACGGTGGGTGCGAGCCTGGGCAAGGAGAACATCGAGGCCGGCTTCAAGTCGATGATGTACGGCTTCATCGCCATCAGCGTCTTCATGGTCGTGTACTACGCGCTGATGGGCCTGTTCTCGGTGCTGGCCCTGGCCGCCAACGTGATGCTGCTGATCGCCCTGCTTTCGGTCATCCAGGCCACGCTGACCCTGCCGGGCATCGCGGCCATCGCCCTCACCCTGGGCATGGCCATCGACGCCAACGTGCTGATCAACGAGCGCATCCGCGAGGAGCTGCGCGCCGGGCGCTCCGCCGCGCAGGCGCTGTCTGAGGGCTTTGACAAGGCCTGGGCAACGATTCTCGATTCGAACATCACCACCCTGATTGCCGGCGTGGCGCTGTTTGCCTTCGGCTCCGGCCCGATCCGCGGCTTTGCCGTGGTGCACTGCCTGGGCATCATCACCAGCATGTTCTCGGCCGTGATGGTGGCGCGTGCGCTGACCCTGTTCTGGTACAGCCGCGGCAAGAAGGTCAAGACGATCTCGATCGGCCAGATCTGGCGACCGGATGACGGCGCCGCCAAGAACAACAAGACCGAAGCGAAGGCCTGAGGAGACCGCCATGGAACTGTTCCGTATCAAGCGCGACATCCCCTTCATGCGCCACGCGCTGGCGTTCAACATCTTCAGTTTTGTCACCTTTGCGCTGGCCGTGTTCTTCCTGTGGCACAAGGGTCTGAACCTGTCGATCGAGTTCACCGGTGGCGCCGTGGTGGAGGCCCGCTATGAGCAGCCCGCCAATCTCGAGGGCATCCGCAAGGCCATGGAGGCACAGGGCGTGGGCGAACCGCTCGTGACCCTGTTCGGCAGCTCGCGCGACGTGCTGGTGCGCCTGTCGGCGCGCGACATGCAGAAGGACGCCTTCTCGCGCGTGAAGGACAACGGTGTGCGCACGATCGACGCCGACCGCATCATCGAGAACGTGCTGCGCGCCGGTGGCCCGCTGGTCAAGGAGCCGTTCACGCAGCCCGATGGCAGCGTGGTGCAGAAGGAAAAGGTACAGCGCGTAGAGCTGATCAGCGGCCAGGTGGGCAAGGAGCTCTATGAGGCCGGCGCACTGGCGCTGCTGGTGGTGTGCATCGGCATCATGATCTACCTGGCCTTCCGCTTCGAGTGGAAGTTCGCCGTGGCCGCCATCATCGCCAACCTGCACGACGTGGTCATCATCCTGGGCGTGTTTGCCTTCTTCCAGTGGGAATTCTCGCTCGCGGTGCTGGCCGCCGTTCTGGCGGTGCTGGGCTACTCCGTGAACGAGTCGGTGATCATCGCAGACCGGATCCGCGAGAACTTCCGCAAGATGCGCAAGGCGAGCGTGACTGAAGTCATCGACAACGCCATCACCAGCACGATCTCCCGAACCATCATCACGCACGGCACGACCGAGACGATGGTGATCTTCATGCTGCTGTTCGGCGGCCCGGTGCTGCACTACTTCGCCGTGGCACTGACCATCGGCATCGTGTTCGGCATCTATTCGTCCGTGCTCGTGATGGCGCCGATCACCAAGTGGCTGGGCATCAGCCGCGAGGACCTGATCAAGCCGATCAAGAAGGAAGGCGAGGACCAGCCGGAGCTGGAGTTCCCCGAGCCCCGGCCCTGAGCACTTGCCCTGCGACCCAGGCCGCCCGCGCGATGCGGGCGGCTTTTTTTCTGCCCGCGCTTTCGGGACAATCCGAGCAGAGTCCACCTCGGGAGGGTGCAATGAAGGTTCTGGTCTGGGATTGGCCCACGCGGCTGTTTCACTGGCTGCTGGCGATCTGCGTCATCGGCGCAATCGTGAGCGTGAAGATCGGCGGCAATGCCATGAACTGGCATTTCCGCTTCGGCTACTGCGTGCTCGGGCTGGTGCTGTTCCGCATCCTCTGGGGCTTTGCGGGCAGCCGGTATGCGCGCTTTGCGAGCTTTCCGCCCTCGCCGATGCGCGCGCTGGCGTATCTGCGCGGCAAGATCAGCGACACCCTGGGTCACAACCCCCTCGGGGCGCTCTCGGTCTACGCCCTGCTGCTGCTGTTCGGCGGCCAGGCCGTGGGCGGCCTGTTCGCCAATGACGACATCGCCTTTGAAGGCCCGCTGGCCAAGTTCGTATCGAGCGAGACGGTGAGCCTGATCACGCGCCTGCACAAGCTCAACGAATGGGTGCTGTATGCGCTGGTGGCAGTGCATCTGGGTGCGATCCTGTACTACCGCTTCGTCCAGAAGGACGACCTCGTCGGCCCGATGATCACCGGCACCAAGCCGGGCGCACCTGAGGCCGCGGCACCCTGGAGCGCCCGCCTGTCGATCCTCGCGCTGGTGCTTGCCGGCGCAGCGGCGGGTGCGGTCTGGTGGGTCGTCAGTCTGGGCAAAAGCGCGCAGACCTTCTAGGTCGGCGCCAGCGGCGAGGGACATTGCTCTCCGCTTGTCCAGAGCCATTCTTCAGGCACTTTGCCCTGAAGAAGCGCATGAAATGGACATCTCGCAAATCGCCCCAAGTCCAATCGAGCATTCATGCGGCTTTCCAGACCAAAGTGGCTGGAGAACCGCGCCCAACCACCGGTTTGTGGCGCAGGGGTCTCGCTTGCAAGCGCTCAGTCTTCCGGCCGCAGCGCGCAGTACGCGCTGAAACCCCGCCGTCAGCACGGGACAGGCGGAACGCCGTTCTGCAGTCCCAGAAAGCACAAGGCCCGCGAATGCGGGCCTTGTTGCGTCTGACGGCAAACCGGGCTTACTTGCCGCGGAAGTCGTCGTGGCAGGCCTTGCAGCTCGCGCCCACATTGCCGAACGCGCCGCGCAGGTCTTCCACCTTGCCGGTCTTGGAGGCCGCCACGAGCTTGGCGGTGGCGTCCTGCAGGTTGTCCTGCGCCTTCT
>DASSQC010000237.1:0-3914 GCA_035702705.1 Burkholderiaceae bacterium
CCTCGCTGTGCTGCTTGAGCTGCTCGGGGTCGTTCCACACCGCCAGCACGGCGTGCACGAGGCGCTGGCGCGCTGCGCCGGTCAGCACATGCACCTGCCAGGGCTGCGTGTTGGTGCCCGAGGGCGCACGCGCGGCGGTGCCCAGGATGGCTTCAATGTCCTCGCGGGCCACAGGGGTGGGCAGAAAGGCGCGGATCGAACGGCGCGAGGTGATGGCGGCGTCCACGTGGCGGCTGGCTTCGGTATCGATCATTGCTGGTCTTTTCGGGGCGGTGCACTAGGGCAACAGGCGGGCAAGTGTGGCTCTGAGCGGTTCGGGCAGGGGCACGGGCCGGCGGCTCGCGCGGTCCACATACACATGGACAAAGTGGCCGTGGGCGGCGGTCAGCGACTGCCCGGCGGCAAAGATACCGACTTCATAACGCACGCTCGAGCCCCCGAGGTGGGCCACGCGCAAGCCGGCTTCGATGGCCTGCGGAAAGGCCAGGGGCGCGAAGTAGTCGCACTGGGTCTGCACCACCAGCCCGATGACCGGGCTGGTGTCGATGTCGAGTGCGCCCTGCCCCACCAGCCAGCCGTTCACCGCCGTGTCGAAGAAGCTGTAGTAGGTGACGTTGTTGATGTGCCCGTAGACGTCGTTGTCCATCCAGCGGGTGCTGATGGGCACGAAGGCGCGGAAGTCGCTGCGCGGGCGCGGCGCGGGCCGCGCAGGTTTGCGTTCTGTCGTGGATTCAGTCACTTGCGCACCACCAGATACACCCCCACCAGGGTCACCACCATGCCGAGCACGGCAATGGCGTTCAGGGTTTCGCCAAACATCAGCCAGGCCATCAGCGCCGTGACGGACGGCACGATGTACATCGTGCTGGTCACGGCCGTGGCCTGGCCGTGGCGCAGCATGTAGAACATGAGACTGATGCCTCCGGCCGTGAGCACCACGATGCTCCAGGCCATGGCTGCAAAGACCTGCGCGTTCCACTCGATGCGCATGGGCTCGAAGGCCCAGGCCAAGGGCAGCGTGACGAACAGCGAGGCCGTGAACTGCACCACCTGCCCGGTGCGCAGATCGAAGTTCGGTACACGGCGCTTCTGATAGAGCGTGCCGGCCGTGATGCCCGCCAGCGCCATCACGCACAGCAGCACCGGCCCTGCGCTGAGCGCAGCGCCCGCGAGCTTGTGCCAGACCACCAGCACCACCCCGCCAAAGCCCAGGGCCACGCCCAGCCACTGGCGGCGGTTCACGCTCTCGTGCACCAGCGGCGCAAGCGCAGCCACCAACACGGGCTGCAGATTCACGATGAGCGCGGCCACGCCCGCAGCCATGCCCAGCCGGATGGCGACCCACACCCCGCCCAGATAGATCGCCTGGATGCCGATACCGGCCACAGCAATGTGCAGCGTGTCGCGGCGCGAGGGCCAGGGCGCCCGGAAGGCAAACGCCAGCGCGAGCATGAGCAGCACCACGCCGGCGTAGCGCACCGAGAGAAAGGTCAAGGGATCAGCATGGGGCGCAGCGGCCTTGGCCACCACATAGCCCGAGGACCAGATGAAGATGAACGCGGCGGGCGCGAGCCAGCCCAGCGCGCGGGCCGTGTCGGCTGAAGGGGTTTGGATGGACATTGACCCGATTTAAGCAGCCGCCGCAACCTGCTCAGCCCTGCCGCACGGCCGTTGCAGCCTGCCGCAAGTCACAGCCCGCTCAGGCGGCTGCACGCGCCCGCCAGCGCGTGCTCCACGCCGCCGCGGCAGCCACCGTGTTGAAGTGGATCTGCACCGTGGTCTCGATGTGCTGGTTGTAGCCCCCGGCCATGGCCACCGCCGCCGGGATGCGCCGCTCGTGCAGCCAGCGGAACACACGCTCGTCGCGTGCAGCCAGCCCGTCCACGGTGAGCTTCAGGCGCCCGAGGCGATCGCCTTGGTGCGGGTCGGCGCCGGCCAGATAGATGGCAAAGCCCGGCTGACAGCGCGCGTCCAGTTCAGCCAGCGCCGCATCCAGCGCGTGCAGGTAGGCGGCATCGTCCGTGCCGTCGGGCAGCGGCACGTCCAGATCGCTGAGCTGCTTGTGCGCCGGGTAGTTCTTTTCGCCGTGCAGGGACAGCGTGAAGATCGACGCGTCGCCGGCCAGAATGCTGGCCGTGCCATCCCCCTGGTGCACGTCCAGGTCGATGATCGCCACCTGCAGATGTCTGCGGCCGCTGCGGTGCGCCTCGGCCTGCATCAGGCGTGCAGCCACGGCGGCATCATTGAAGACGCAGAAGCCGCCGCCCTTCTCGGCAAAGGCATGGTGTGTGCCGCCAGCCAGATTGCAGGCCAGACCGTCGGCAAACGCCGCGCGCGCGGCGTCGATGGTTGCACCCACCGAGCGGCGCGAGCGCTCCACCATCTGTTCGCTCCACGGGAAGCCGATCGCGCGCTGCACCAGCGGCGCCAGGGTGTTGGTGGCGACCTGCTGCACATACTGCGGGCTGTGGGCCAGTGCGAGCACGCCATCGCTGGCCGCCTGCGGCTCGCGCAAGTCCACCTGCGGCAGCTCGGCCGCAATCCGCTCGCGCAGCATGCGGTACTTGGCCATCGGGAAGCGATGCCCCTCGGGCAGCGGCAGGACGAAACGGTCGCTGTAGTAGGCGTGCATGGCGCCGTGTGGGGTGGGTGACGCAAGATGCGGAAGCGCTTTCCGCTTGTCTGGTGCGGCTCTCCAGCCATTTTGGCCTGGAGAGGCGCATGAATGCTGGATCCGGGATGAAAAGTCCGGGCGTACAGCCCGGTGGCCCTACTTCTTGGCAGCAGCCTTTTTCGCGGGTGCTTTCTTGGCGGGTGCAGCGTCTGCCGGCTTGGCGCTCTTGGCTGCCTTGCCACCCTTGGCCGCCTCGGCCAGAAGCTTGTCGAAATTGGCGCTCATGTGTTCGCGGATCTTGCCGGCGAAGGGACGCAGCAGAAAGCCCAGACTGACCTCGACGGTCATCACGCCGGGTTCGAGCGACAGGCGCCCGTTCACGCCGGCGCGGGAGAAGTGCAGCTCGTCGCCATCCCATTCGCTCTCCAGACCGTACTCCTCGGCCATGTCGTCGGCCACACCCTGGGCGACCTTGCGGGCCTGGGCGTCGGTGAGCTGGTGTTCGCGCGAGAGTTCGATGTCGGCCATGGGCGAGCGGTGTCCTTGTTGTCGTGGTCGGCTGCGCGGTGCTGGCTCAGCAGGGCGCGGTGCGCGCGTTTTACTTCAGCACGTCCGGGTTCACCATATTGGGCGCCCGCTCGCCGCGCAGAACGGCGGTGCAGTTGTCGATGGCCAGCTGCGCCATGGCGCGCCGCGTGGCGAGACTGGCCGAGCCGATATGCGGCGTGAGCACGACATTGGGCAGATCGAGGAAGCGCCGGTCGAATTTCGGCTCGTTCTCGAACACATCCAGGGCCGCGCCGCCGATGCGCTGCGCCGCCAGGGCCTCGATCAGCGCCGCATCGTCCACCACACCGCCGCGCGCGATGTTGATCAGCACGGCGTCGCGCTTCATCTTCGCCAACTGCGCCGCGCCGATCAGGTGGTGCGTGGCGGGCGAATACGGCACCACGAGCACGATGAAGTCACTGGCGGCCAGCAGCTCATCCAGGGGCATGAAGGTGGCGCCGATCTCGGCCTCGTTCGCAGCGCGGCTGCGGTTGGTGTAGACGATCTTCATGCCGAAGCCGCGCGCCCGGCGCGCCACGGCGCTGCCGATCGTGCCCATGCCGACAATGCCGAGCGTGGCGCCGTGCACATCCTTGCCGAGCCACTGCTGCAGCGCCCACCGATCCCAGCGGCCCTCGCGCAGCCAACGTTCGCTTTGCGGCACATGGCGCGCGGCGGCCATGAGCAGCGCCCAGGCCATGTCGGCCGTGGTTTCGGTGAGCACGCCCGGTGTGTTGGTCACCACGATGCC
>DASSQC010000238.1:0-4713 GCA_035702705.1 Burkholderiaceae bacterium
GCGGACGCGTACGTGGCGGCACTGGGCAGCTTCACGCCCTTCATCCTTGACACGGTCGGTGTTTCGGTGCCGATCTACCCCACCAAGGGCTACTCGGCCACGTTCAGGATCACCGACTCGTCCAAGGCACCCTGGGTGTCCGTGGCCGACTCGAATTTCAAGATGGTGTTCACACGGATCGGCGACCGTCTGCGTATTGCGGGTACCGCAGAGCTCAACGGCTGGAACCGGGAACTCAATCCGGCGCGCTGCGAGGCGCTGCGGCGCCGCACCCGCGAACTCTTCCCGGAGGCTTGCGACTATGAGGCGCCGCAGTACTGGACCGGATTGCGCCCCTCGACGCCGTCGAACATCCCCCTGATCGGCCGCACCGGGCTGGACAATCTCTACATCAACGCAGGGCATGGCACGCTGGGCTGGACCATGGGCTGCGGATCCGGCAAAGCCATGGCCGACATCCTCTCTGGCCGCACGCCCGAAGTGGACTTCGCCTTCACCGGCAATGTGCCGCGGGCAGCGGCAGGCGCCGGCCGCCGCGCTGCGATCTCGGCCTGAACATCAAGCCGCCCCGCAGGGCACGGTCTGCCGCTCTAGCGCGTCGCGCGCTTGCGCGGTGTGCGGCTCGCGGCCGGTGCCGTCTGTGCGGCGGGCTTCGCGACTGGATCGGGCACGCGCACCTCGAGTTGGGGCACGCGCTCGTCAAACGCGATCCGATTGGTGAACTTCGTGCGCTTGAGCGGGAAGCGGCTTTCAAAGTGCCGCACGTTGCCGCTGGCCGACAGCACGCGCCGGATGAACTGGTAATAGGCCTCGATGTTCGCGACGTGCAGGATCAGGAAGAAGTCGAAGGCCCCAGTCACGAAATAGCACTGCAGCACCTCGGGCTCGTCCTGGATGCGTTGCTCGAACTGGGAAGCGGCCTCTTCGCTCTGGTCGTGCAAGGACACATCGAGGAATGCGTACATGCCCAGTCCGAGGCCGATCGGATCGACCAGCGACACATCGGCAGAGACGACGCCCTGGCTGCGCAACTCGCGCAAGCGCCGCACCAGCGTCGGCTGCGACACGTGCAGCAGCTGCGCCAGCTCCCGGGTGGTCTTCAGGTTGTTCTGCTGCAATAGGTTCAGCAGCTTTCGATCGGTCTTGTCCAGCTTCAGGACGGCCATGATGCGAGTCTCGAGTGGGTGCCTGCTACGCTGGTCCGCAGCTTACCCACAGCCCGGCCCACAGGCTTCGAATGACCACTTCGCGCAACTACCACCCCGATACGCTTGCCATCCATCCTGAACTCGCGGGCGGCATCGCGCCCGGGTTCGACAACCTGGCCACGCCGATCCACCGGGCATCGACCGTGGTCTTCGACAGCAGCTCGCGCTTCAAGGACCGAAAGCGCGCTGCACCGTGGGTCTACGGCACCTTCGGCACACCGACCACGCGCGCGCTTGAAGTCCAGGTCAACATTTCCGAAGGCGCCGCCGACAGCTGCCTTGCGCCCAGTGGGCTGTCTGCCATCACGCTGACCTATCTGGCCATGCTGCGAGCCGGCGACCATGTGCTCGTGCCGCGCAACGTCTATGCACCAAGCAGAAGCTTCGCCAGCGAGGTCCTGCCACAGCTGGATATCCAGGCAGACTTCTACGACCCCATGGACCTCGAGCGGCTGGCCGCCGCCATCCGGCCAAACACCCGGCTGATCTGGGTGGAGACGCCTGGCTCGGTGACCTTCGAGGTCTGCGACCTGCCGGCGATCTGCAGACTCGCGCAGGCACATGGCATTCGCGTGGCCGTGGACAACACATGGAGTGCCGGACGTCTGCTTCGTCCGCTGGACCTGGGTGCGGCCATCTCCGTGCAGGCGCTGACCAAGTACCACGCAGGACATGGCGATCTCGTCATGGGTTCGGTCAGCTGCCGCGACGCCGCATTGGGCGAACAGATCCGACGCACGCGCAATGCTCTGGGCCTGAGTGTGAGCGGTGACGACTGCTTTCTGGTGCTGCGCGGCATGCAGACCATGAGCCTGCGCCTCGAGGAGCTCGGCCGCCGCACGCTGGCGGTGGCCCGCTGGCTCAGCGCTCAGACCGCGGTGGCACGCGTGCTGCATCCGGCCATGCCGGACTGCCCGGGACACGCGTACTGGCAACGGGACTTCTCAGGCGCCTCAAGCGTGTTCTCGTTCGAGTTCACGCCCGATGTGTCGGCGGAGGCAGCCGACCGCTGGGTCGACAGTCTGCGCGTGTTCCGGATTGGCGCAAGCTGGGGCGGAACCTGCAGTCTTGCTCTGCGCATGAGTCCAGCTGCAGACTGGCCAGTGCTCGCAGGAGAGCTGGTTCGCCTGAACATCGGGCTGGAGCACCCGGACGATCTGCTGGCCGATCTGAGCGATGCGTTCGACGCACTCGCGTCGCGCTAGGTAGGCGCGCACGGTTTGGCAGCCACTCGTGTGCGTGGCCGGTCGCCTGCTTGGCCCATTGGCATTGCGGGTTTGCACTGACTTCGGCAAGCAGATGACAAACGTTTTACATGCACAAGGCGGATCAGGTATGTTCGCCGGGTCTTGGATCGACCCAGACCATGCCGCCGCGACTGATGCGTCTCGGCTGTCCACTCCCAAGGAGGAACCATGCATTTCAAGAAATCGATGATCTTCGCAGCCATGGCCGGCACCGTGGCCTTTGCCGCTGCAGCCCAGCAGGAGCTGGTTGTCCGTATCGGCCATGTGGCCCCGACCTCGGGCCCGCAGGCGCACTACGGCAAGGACAACGAGAACGGCGCCCGCATGGCGATCGAGGACCTCAACAAGCGCAACATCAGCGTCGGCGGCCGCAAGGTCCGCTGGGTGCTGCAGGCTGAAGACGATGCAGCGGATCCCAAGCAGGGCACCGCTGCCGCGCAGAAGCTGGTGGACGCCAAGGTCAACGCGGTGGTCGGTCACCTGAACTCCGGCACCACGCTGCCCGCGTCGGCCATCTACAACCAGGCCGGCATCGCGCAGATCACCCCGTCTGCCACCAACCCCCGCATCGCCCAGCAAGGTTTCAACACCTTCTTCCGCATCCTCGCCAACGACAACGCACTGGGTGCCGGCCTCGCCCTGTACGGCGCCAAGTCCCTGAGCGCCAAGAACGTTGCCGTGATCGATGACCGTACCGCCTACGGTCAAGGTGTGGCGGACGTGTTCGCACGCACGGCCGAAGCCAACGGCCTGAAGATCGTGGCCCGCGAGTTCACCAACGACAAGGCCACCGACTTCAACGCCATCCTGACGAAGATCCGCGCCGCCAATCCGGACATCATCTTCTACGGTGGCATGGACCCGCAGGCCGGCCCGATGCTGCGCCAGATGAAGGCTCTGGGCATCAATGCCAAGTTCATGGGTGGTGACGGCATCTGCACCGACAAGCTCACCGAGCTGTCGGGCGGCGCCAACAACGACACCGTGTTCTGTGCTGAAGGCGGCGCTTCGCTGGCCAAGATGCCCGGCGGCACCGAGTGGCGCAAGCGCTACGACGCGCAGTTCCCGAACCAGTTCCAGGTCTACTCGCCCTATGTGTACGACGCCGTCATGATGATCGCCGACGCCGTGCAGAAGGCTGGTTCGGCCGAGCCTGCGAAGATTCGCGAGCAGCTGGCGAAGATCGACTACCAGGGCGTGACGGCGCGTATTTCGTTCGACAGCATCGGCGAAATCCGCAACCCCGCCATGACGATCTACACCTACCGCGGTGGCAAGAAGGTCGCTCTGAACTGATCCGGTTCAGCGCAAAAGCAAAAAGCGCCAGCACTGCTGGCGCTTTTTGTTTTGGGGCCGTCGATGATCGCTCGGCGCTCCCGGGATAGTCGGAATCAGCGTACGCGTTTGCGATCACGCTCGAGCTGCTCCTTCACCCGGCGCTCCTTGGCCTTGGCCAGCTCGTCATGCGCCTTCTTCTTGTCGAGTCCGAACATGGGTTCGATGATCTCGAAGAACACGAAGGCCACGCCCAGTGGCACGAGGATCCACAGCCAGCCGACGGTCGCAAAAGGGCCGACTTCGAAAAACTTCAGCAGTACCAGGACGAGACCGATCCAGACCAGCGGCATTGCGTACCTCAGCGCCCTCTCAGGTTTAGTGATAGCCCTAACGTTGCGCCACAACGCCAGATTCGTCAACCCGGCTCCCTACAATCCGTCGAGGAGTGTGACCGGGCTTTGCCGCTGTCGGCGGATGGCCTGGATCGTGCGTTCCCCAGGCGCATGCAGCGCTGTCTGCCGCACATTGACCCTTTCCGGAGTCCTGAAGAAGATGAAGCTGACCTTCGCAACGCTGGCTGCCATTGGTGGCCTGCTCATTGCACCCACCGTATCCGCCAGCCCCGAGCTGGCTCGCAGCAAGAACTGCATGGCCTGCCACGCCGTCGACAAGAAGCTCGTCGGACCGTCCTACAAGGACGTCGCTGCCAAGTACGCCAACGACAAGGACGCCGTGGCCAAGCTCGCAAAGAAGATCCGCGAAGGCGGCGTGGGCAGCTTCGGCCAGATTCCCATGCCTGCCAACCCGCAGGTGTCGGAAGCTGAAGCCCGCACGCTGGCCACGTGGGTCATGGCACAGAAGTAGACCCGCCCGACTCAAGAGAACGGAGAACGGGGAGCCCAGGCTCCCCGTTGTTCCTTTTGCCGGTTGCCTCCGGTCAGCGCTCAGAGGTCAAGCGACGCATCGGTCACTGCCCCCTT
>DASSQC010000239.1:0-3007 GCA_035702705.1 Burkholderiaceae bacterium
GTCGGCAAGATTTCCGAGGCCTTCGACGGCCAAGTCGTCACCCTGTACGGCTGGGTGCACCGGCGCCGCGACCACGGCGGCGTGATCTTCATCGACCTGCGCGACCGCGAGGGTCTGGCGCAGATCGTCTGCGACCCCGACCGCCCCGAGATGTTCAAGGTGGCCGAAGGCATCCGCAACGAGTACTGCGTCAAGGTGGTGGGCAAGGTGCGCCCGCGCCCGGCCGGCACCGAGAACGCCAATCTCGTCAGCGGCAAGATCGAGGTGCTGGCCCACGAGATCGAGGTGCTCAACGCCTCGGTCACGCCGCCCTTCATGCTCGATGACGACACGCTCTCCGAGACCACGCGTCTGACGCACCGCGTGCTGGACCTGCGCCGCCCCGAGATGCAGCGCAACCTCATGCTGCGCTACAAGGTCGCCATCGAGGTGCGCAAGTATCTGGACTCGCGCGGCTTCATCGACGTGGAGACGCCGATGCTCACCAAGAGCACGCCCGAAGGCGCGCGCGACTACCTCGTGCCCAGCCGTGTGCATGACGGCCAGTTCTTTGCCCTGCCGCAGAGCCCCCAGCTGTTCAAGCAGCTGCTGATGGTGGCGGGCTTCGACCGCTACTACCAGATCGTCAAGTGCTTCCGCGACGAAGACCTGCGCGCCGACCGGCAGCCGGAATTCACCCAGATCGACTGCGAAACGACCTTCCTGAACGAGCAGGAGATCCGCGACATCTTCGAAGCCATGATCCGCCACGTGTTCAAGGCCTCGATCGATGTCGACCTGCCGGCCAAGTTCCCGGTCATGAGCTACGACGACGCCATGTTCTATTACGGCAGCGACAAGCCGGACATGCGCGTGAAGATGAAGTTCACCGAACTCACCGACGTGATGAAGGACGTGGAGTTCAAGGTGTTTGCCGGCGCGGCCAACATGGAAGGTGGCCGCGTGGTGGGCCTGCGCGTGCCCGGTGGTGCGGAGATGACCCGCAGCGAGATCGACGCCTACACCGAGTTCGTGAAGATCTACCAGGCCAAGGGTCTGGCCTACATCAAGGTCAACGATCTGGCTGCCGGCCGCGACGGCCTGCAAAGCCCGATCATCAAGAACATCCACGACACCGCCCTGAAGGCGATCCTGGAGCGCACCGGGGCACAGAACGGCGACCTGATCTTCTTCGGCGCAGACAAGGCCAAGGTGGTGAACGACGCGATCGGCGCGCTGCGCGTGAAGATCGGCCACAGCGAGTTCGGCAAGGCCCGCGGTCTGTCGCAGGGCGAATGGGAAATCCTGTGGGTGGTGGACTTCCCGATGTTCGAGTTCGACGAGGACAACCAGCGCTGGGTGGCCTGCCACCATCCGTTCACGAGCCCCAAGGACGAGCATGTGGACTGGCTGGAGACCAACCCGGGTGCCTGCAAGGCCAAGGCCTATGACATGGTGCTCAACGGCATCGAGCTGGGTGGCGGCAGCGTCCGTATCCACCGCGAAGAGGTGCAGAGCAAGGTATTCCGCGCCATGAAGATCGGTGCGGAGGAAGCACGCCTGAAGTTCGGCTTCCTGCTCGACGCCCTGCAGTACGGCGCCCCGCCGCACGGCGGCATTGCGATCGGCCTGGACCGCTTCGTGATGCTGATGACGGGCGCGGACTCGATCCGCGACGTGATCGCCTTCCCCAAGACCCAGCGTGCACAGTGCCTGCTCACCCAGGCACCCAGCCCGGTGGACGAGAAGCAGTTGCGCGAACTTCACATCAAGCTTCGCAATCCGCCGAGCGCGACGGCTGCTGCCTGACGCGCTTCAAGCAGTAAAAAGAGGGCACGGAAATCCGTGCCCTCTTTGCATTGGAGGCTGCCATGCCGCTGTCGATGACCGATGATCTGATCGAGGCCCACATCCGCGCGGCGCGCGAGCGTGGGGATTTCGACAACCTGCCCGGTGCAGGCAAGCCCCTGGATCTGGACGAGGATGCGCATCTGCCAGCCGAACTTCGCATGGCGTATCGCGTGCTCAAGAACGCGGGCTACCTGCCTGAGGAGCTGCAGAGAATCAACGAACTCGCTGATCTGGAGCGTGAGGTCTTCGGTGAGATGGACGGCGCCGACCGGCGCGCCGCGCTGAAGCTGCGCTTGCTTTCCGAGGCCATGCGCGGCGACACGCTCGCCCTGCAGCAATACCGTTCGGTGCTGCTCGCACAGCTTGCCCAACGGCGCAGGCCCGCCACTGACGCCTGAGCGATTGCGCCACGGCGCGCACGCCCGGATCACCCAATAGGGAAATCACTCAGGGTGGATCCACCCCGGCAACACCTGAGTCGGCTGTAATCCCCAATGTTGAAGGGGAGTAGCTCCAAACACGCCGTGGTCGTCAATACGGTCGGCTTGCCCGGCCCGGTCACGGTGGCGTCTCAATAGAACCCCGTTGCAGGAAAGCGGCCACGGCCGCGAGGACGACGGCGGTCAAGCAGTGGCGGCAGCCACGCGCAGTCCCTGACGTGGGCGAGACCTTCAATGCGCGAATATGCATCGCGCTGCTCACCCATTCCACAAGACATCAGGGAAACTCAAGCCATGACCCAGATCGGGAGTCCTTTGCTTTGGGGCGTGTTCACGGTGCTCGTGATCATCGCGCTCATCGTCGATTTTGTTGCCCTCAAGAACCAGGGCCCGCACCGCGTGACCTTCCGCGAGGCCGTGATCTGGTCCGTGATCTGGGTGGCGCTGTCCTTTGCCTTCAACGCCGGTCTCTGGTTCTACCTGGACGGCACCGTGGGCCGTGAGGTGGCCAACACCAAGTCGATGGAGTTCCTGACCGGCTACCTGATCGAGAAATCACTCGCGGTGGACAACCTGTTTGTCTTCCTGATGATCTTCACCTACTTCGCGGTGCCGCAGGAATTCCAGAAGCGTGCGCTGACCATCGGCATCATCGCCGCCATCGTGCTGCGCACGGTGATGATCCTGATCGGCGCCTGGCTGATCTCGCAGTTCCACTGGGTGCTGTACCTGTTCGG
>DASSQC010000240.1:0-7250 GCA_035702705.1 Burkholderiaceae bacterium
AAGGGGATGAGATCCAAGCTGAGAGCTAAAGCGTAAGGCGATCAGGCCAGCTGTCGATCCACCCATTCAATCCAATGCAGCACCGGCAGCTGCGTGCCGCTCTGCAGGTGCGTCAGGCAGCCGATGTTGGCGGACAGGATCACTTCGGGTTCAGCCGCCTCCAGATGGCCGAGCTTGCGGTCGCGCAGCTGGGTGGCGATCTCGGGTTGCAGCATGGAGTAGGCGCCGGCTGAGCCGCAGCACAGGTGGCTTTCGCCAAAGGCCTGCAGCTCCACACCGCACTGCGCGAGCAGGTCTTCGGTGATGGGGCGCAGCTTCTGCCAGTGCTGCAGGGTGCAGGGCGGGTGGAAGACGGCCTTGGCCTGGGCCGTGCCCTTCAACAGCGGCTTGAGCGCGTCGATCTGCGGGGCGAGGTATTCGCCGATGTCCTTGACCAGCGCGGTGATGGCGCGGGCCTTCTCGGCGTAGGCGGGGTCGTCCTTGAGGTGGTGGTCGTACTCGCGCACGGTGGCGCCGCAGCCGCTGGCGTTCATGACGATGGCCTCGACCTCGCCCTTCTCCACCATGGGCCACCAGGCGTCGATGTTGCGGCGCATGTCATTGCGGCCGCCGTCCTGGTCATTCATGTGGAAGCGCACGGCGCCGCAGCAGCCGCTCTTCGGCGCGATCACTGCCTGCACGCCCAGCGCATCCAGCACGCGGGCGGTGGCGGCGTCAATCGACGGGAGCATGGCCGGCTGGGCGCAGCCATTGAGCAGCAGCACCTTGCGCGCGTGCGTCCGGGTGGGCAGCGTGCCCGCAGGCCGCGGGTCTGGCAGCTTGGCCTGCAGCTTCTCGGGCACCAGGCCCTTGAACTTGCGGCCGAGGTTCATCGCGGGCTTGAACAGGCTGCTCGGAATGCCTTCCTTGAGCGCATAGCGCGTGGCGCGCTCCGTGAAGGGGCGCGTGGTCTTGGCTTCCACCACCTGACGGCCGATGTCGATCAGGTGGCCGTACTGCACGCCGCTGGGGCAGGTGGTTTCGCAGTTGCGGCAGGTCAGGCAGCGGTCCAGGTGCAGGCGGGTCTGGTCCGTGACCTCTGCGCCTTCGAGCACCTGCTTGATGAGGTAGATGCGTCCACGCGGGCTGTCGCGTTCGTCGCCCAGCACCTGGAAGGTGGGGCAGGTGGCGGTGCAGAAGCCGCAGTGCACACACTTGCCGACGATGGCCTTGGCCTCTTCGCCGGCGGCGGTGCCCTGGAACTCTGCTGCGAGATTGAGCTGCACGGTGTGCCCTACTCCACAAGAAAACGTTGAACCGCGGATTCGTCCCAGGTGAGACCGATGCCCGGCTTGTCGCTGGGCAGGACCTGGCCGCCCTGCGCGTCCAGGGGCTCGGCCAGGATGGGGTGGCTCCAGTCGGCAAACTCGAACCAGCCGGCCGTGGGGCTCACGGCCATGAGGTGGGCCGACACTTCCGGAAAGAGGTGGTTGGACAGCGGGGTGCCGTACACCTCGGCCATGGCCATGATCTTGAGCCAGTTGGTGATGCCGCCGATCTTCATCACGTCAGGCATGAGCAGATCGCTCGCGCCGGCATTGATGGCCTTGCGGAATTCCAGCGGGCCCCACCAGTTCTCGCCGGCCTGGATGGGCGTGACGGCGGCGTCCTTGATGCGGCCGTGGCCGATCAGGTCTTCGGCCGTGGTCGGCTCCTCGATCCAGACCAGGCCCTCGGCATCGAGCGCCTTGCAGCGCGCCATGCCCTCGGGCACATCGAGTGCCTGGTTGTAGTCCACCATCAGCTTCACGCCGGGGCCCACCGCACGGCGCATGGCATCGATCACCGCGCGGTCTTCGTCCACGCTGGCATAGCCGATCTTGGCCTTGATGGCCGTGAAGCCCAGCCGGGCCTGCGCCTCGGCCTCCTGCGCAGACCCTGCCATGCCGCTCATGCCCACGGGGCCGTAGGCGCGCGATGCGCGACGCGTGCCGCCGACCATGGCATACAGCGGCAGGCCTGCGGCCTTGCAGATGGCATCCCAGGCGGCCATGTCGATGGCGGCCATGGCCATGGTCACCAGCCCGTGCGGGCCGATCAGGCGCATGCGCTTGCGCAGCATCTGCTCGATGGGCTGCGGCGCACAGGGCTGGCCCTTGACCATGGGTTCCAGGGCGCGCAGCAGCTCGGCCACGGGCTTGAGCGCCCATGCGCCATAGGTGAACACATAGGCGCAGCCGCCGATGCCCTCGTCGGTGTGCAGATCCAGCAGCACCATGGGAAAGTGCGTGAGCGTGCCGCTGGCGGTGGCGTGCGGCGTGGCCAGCGGCGGGTTCACCGCGCGGACCGTGAAGTGGCTGATCCTCATCAGAATTCGGGCGCCATGCGCTTGGGGTTGAAGATGCCCGCCGGATCGAACTCCGCCTTCAGGCGCTGGTGAATGGCCAGCAGCGGGCCCTGCAGCTCGCTCATGAAGCGGCCCTTGCCGCCGCGAAAGCGCACAGCGTGGCCGCCGGCCGCATGGGCGGCGGTGCGGGCGGCGTCCACATCGCCATTGGCCACCCAGCGTTGGCCGCCGCCCCACTCGATGATCTGCTCGCCGGCCAGACCCAGCGGCGGCGTGGCGGGCGGCACGGCCAGGCGCACCAGGCTGGCTGCACCCGTGAAGAAGGGCTCGGTCTGGTCGCGCAGGCTGCGCCAGAAGCGCTGCGCCTGCAGGTGGTCCAGGGGCTTGCCGCCCAGGCGGCGCGCGGCGGCGTCCACCGCGGCCTTGGCACCCGCCAGACGGATGCTCAGCTGCTTGTCCTTCCAGCAGCTGGCCACGATCGGCAAGGGCTGGCCGCCCCACTCATTGAGCTTGCGGATGGCGCTGGCCTCGTCGAGTGCGAACTGCAGGGTCTGCACGGCCGGGGCTTTGGGCAGCACCTTCACGCTCAGCTCGGTGATCACGCCCAGCACGCCGAAGGAGCCGGCCAACAGGCGGCTCACGTCGTAACCCGCCACGTTCTTCATGACCTGGCCGCCGAAGCTCAGGTGCTGGCCGCGCCCGTCGATGAGCTTGGCGCCGAGCACGAAATCCCGCGGGCGGCCGCTGTAGCCGGCCTGCGGTCCACCCAGGCCGGCGGCCACAGCGCCGCCGATGGTGCCTGCGGTGGCCGGCGTGCGGCCGAACACCGGCGGCTCGAAGGCGAGCATCTGGCCCTTGGCATCAAGCGCGGCCTCCACCTCGGCAATCGGTGTGCCGCAGCGCACGGTGATGACGAGTTCGGTCGGTTCGTAGCTGATGATGCCGCTGTGGCCAGAGACATCCAGCACCTCACCGGCAAGCGACTCGCCGTAGAAGTCCTTGCTGCCGTGGCCGCGGATGCGCAGCGGCTGCTCTTTCGCTGCAGCGCTCTTGATGCGATCAATCAGTTCAGCGGCAATATCGTTGGACGCCAAGGCAGGTCTCCGTGGGCGCAAGGCCCCTGTTCTTCTTGGGCGAGAAACGCATCACTGAAGAGCGTTCTCGCTTGTCTGGTGCGGTTCTCCAGCCACTTTGGCCTGAAAAGGCGCATGAATGCTGGATCCGGGTTTTCAAGTCCGGGCTAGAAGCGTTCCAGATCTGCAAACGGCAGCTTGCCGCCGCTGACCTTCATGCGGCCGTACTCGGCGCAGCGGTGCAGGGTGGGAATGCACTTCTCCGGGTTGAGCAGGCCGGCCGGATCGAAGGCGCGCTTGACAGCACAGAAGGCCTCGCGCTCGGCCTCCGGAAACTGGCGGCACATCTGCGCGATCTTCTCCACGCCCACGCCGTGCTCGCCGGTGATGGTGCCGCCCAGGGCCACGCACATCTCCAGGATCTCCACACCAAAGGCCTCGGCGCGTGCCACGCTGTCCGGGTCGTTGTCATCGAACAGGATCAGCGGGTGGAGGTTGCCGTCGCCCGCGTGAAAGACGTTGGGGCAGCGCATGTCGTACTTGGTCTCCATCTGCGCGATGGCCTTGAGCATCTCGCCCAGGCGCTTGCGCGGGATGGTGCCGTCCATGCAGTAGTAGGCCGGGCTGACGCGGCCCGCCGCCGGAAAGGCGTTCTTGCGGCCGGCCCAGAAGCGCAGGCGCTCGGGCTCGCTCTCGCTCACCTGCAGGCGGGTGGCGCCGCTCTTCTCGAACACCGCCTTCATGCGGGCAATCTCGTCGGCCACCTCTTCGGGCGTGCCGTCGGCCTCGCACAGCAGGATGGCCTTGGCGTTCAGGTCGTAGCCGGCCTTCACGAAGGGTTCGACCATCTGCGTGGCGGGCTGGTCCATCATCTCCAGCCCGGCCGGGATGATGCCGGCGGCAATGATGGCGGCCACGGCATTGCCAGCCACCTCCACGTCATCGAAGCTGGCCATGATCACGCGCTGCACCGCAGGCTTGGGCACCAGCTTCACGGTCACCTCGGTCACCACGCCGAGCATGCCCTCGCTGCCGATGAAGACGCTGAGCAGATCCAGCCCCGCCGCATCCGGCGCCAGGCTGCCGTACTCCACCACCTCGCCCTGCATCGTGATGGCGCGCACCTTGAGCACGTTGTGCACAGTGAGGCCGTACTTCAGGCAGTGCACGCCGCCGGAGTTCTCGGCCACGTTGCCGCCGATGGTGCAGGCAATCTGGCTGGAGGGGTCGGGCGCGTAATAGAGCTTGTGGGGGGCGGCGGCGTCGCTGATGGCGAGGTTGCGCACGCCCGGTTGCACCACCGCAGTCCGCGTAAAAGCATCGACCTTGAGGATCTTGTTGAACTTGGCCAGGCCCAGCAGCACGCCGTTGCCCATGGGCGTGGCGCCGCCCGACAGGCCCGTGCCGGCGCCGCGCGGCACCACCGGCACGCCCATCTGATGGCAGGTTTTGAGCACGGCAATCACCTGCGCCTCGGTCTCGGGCAGCACCACCACCATGGGCAGCTGCTTCCAGAGCGTCAGGCCGTCGCACTCATACGGCGTGGTGTCTTCCTCGCGCCAGAGGATGCAGTGGGCGGGCAGCAGCGGCTTGAGCGCCGCAACCACGCTGCGCTGGCGTTCGACGTCCACCGCGCTGATGACGGCGTGTTCTACGGGTGCGTTCATGGCGCGGGCCTCGTTCTCGGGATCTGCGTCGATTCTATGGACGCGGATGGACGCGCCGCGAGTGAATCCGCTTCAAGCGGGTGCTGAATCCGGCCGCGGCGGGGTTAACCCGCAGCCGCAAATCCGGCGCCGCTGCCCAGTGTGGCCTTGAGCCAGTCCACGAACAGACGCACTTCCTGACGCTCCAGGCTGGGCTGGCGGTAGGTGAGCCAGTAGCCATGCGGCGAAGGCACCTCGAGGTCCGTCACGCGCGTGAGCTTGCCGGCCGCAAGCCAGGGCTTGCACAGGCTCATGCGCCCCAGGGCGATGCCCTGCCCGGCCATCGCGGCTTCCATGAGCAGGCCGGCATCGTTGAACTGGGGTGCCCCCGGCAGCTCGGCGCCGGCGGCACCGGCGGCCTCCAGCCAGGGCGCCCAGGGCTCCAGCGGGCTCTTGAGCAGGCGGGCGCGCAGCAGATCCGCAGGCTGCCTGAACGGGCCCTGGGCCTGGAGGTAGGCAGGGCTTGTGACGGGAAACACTGTCTCGGCGATCAGCCGCTCGGTCACCACATCCTGGTACACGCCATTGCCGAAGCGGATCTCGACATCGCTTTCCTCCCCACGCACGTCCAGCAGCGGGATGGTGAGCTGCACGGTGAGGTCGATCTCGGGGTAGCGCTCAAGGAAGTCATTCAGGCGCGGCACAAAGAGCTGCCGGCCGAAGGTGGGCGGCACGGCCACACGCAGTCGCTGGCGCAGGAGCGGCGTGCGTGGCAGGGTACCGAGCGTTTCCAGCCCCGCGCGGACGATGCGCAGATAGTCGTGCCCGGCCGCCGTGAGCCACCACTGGCTGCCGCCGCGCTCGATCAGGGTCTGGCCGATGAACTCCTCCAGCTGCCGGATGCGGTGGCTGATGGCCGAGGGGGTGACACACAGCTCGCCGGCGGCCGCGGCCATGCTGCCGTGGCGGGCGGAGGCTTCAAAGGCCAGCAGCGCGTGGATGGGGGGGATGCGATTCATCGTTCAGGGACCTGCGGCACGCGGCGCGGCTGTGGGGGGGTGGACGGGAATGTGGCCTGGACACGGCAGGGCACGAGTCGGTTGGGGCTCGCGCGATTGCATTGCAAGACGCCGCGCAAGGTGTACGCAACGCACAACAGGCCGGCCGCGGTCCGACCTGAGCGGCCGGAATACCCAAAGTTTTCACTGCATTTCACAAAAACCCAATACCCCTACTGCACGTATGGTGGCGTAAACCCGAACCCACAGTGACCGACCCGAGCGTCGGTCCAGAGAAGCGACCAGCCATCATGCGCGAAAACCTGCCTGTGACCCAGACCGAGTACCTGCTGCCCGAAGGCGAGATGCTCGTCTCGACCACCGATGTGCACAGCATCATCACGCACTGCAATGCCGCCTTCGAGCGCGCCAGTGGCTATCGCAGCGAGGAGCTGCTCGGCCAGCCGCACAACATGATCCGCCACCCCGACATGCCGCGCGAAGCCTTCCGCGACATGTGGGCCACGCTCAAGGCGGGGCGGCCCTGGTCGGGCATGGTGAAGAACCGCCGCAAGGACGGAGATCATTACTGGGTGCAGGCCAACGTCACGCCCATGATGGAGCAGGGCCGCATTGCCGGCTTCCTGTCAGTGCGCACCACGCCCACGCGCGAGCAGGTACGCGATGCCGAAGCGCTCTATGCGCGCATGCGCAGCGAGGAGCGGGAGAACCGCCTGAGCCTCGTGCTGCACCGCGGCCAGGTCTGGCCCCGCGGCTGGCGCGGCCGCATCCTGCGCGCCATGCAGCTGGGCGCCACCGGCAGCATGGGTCTGGCGCTGTTCAGCCTCGCGGCGCTGGCCATCGGGCTGAATGCGCTGCCTGTCACGCTGGAGACGTTGATCACGATCGAGGCCGGCGTGCTGCTGGCTGCCGCCGGCCTGCTGACCTGGCTGATGCACCGCACCGTGACACAGCCGCTGCGCGACATGGTCGGCCATGCCAACCGCCTGGCGGCCTGCGATCTCGACGGCGTGATTCCGGCCCAGGGTGCCGGTGAAATCGGTCTCATGGCCCGGGCCCTGAACCAGATGCGTGTCAACCTGCGCGCCGTGGTGAGCGATGTGCGCCGCCAGGTGGGCGAGCTGGATCAATGCGCACTCGAGATTGCCCAGGGCGGGCAGGACCTCTCGCGCCGCACGGAGTCGCA
>DASSQC010000241.1:0-2063 GCA_035702705.1 Burkholderiaceae bacterium
ATCATCCACCGCTTCAAGTACCTGAAGTACGCGCTGTCGGTGGTGCTGATCTTCATCGGCGCCAAGATCTTCTACAACCAGATCTACGGCAAGATGGACGCATGGATCTCGCTGTCCGTGACCTTCGGCCTGCTGGCCATCGGCGTCATCTACTCGCTGTACAAGACCCGCGGCGACAAGCCTGAGCTATCGCTGGGCGATGCGGTCGCCAAGACTTCTGGACAGGCCAATCAGCCGACCGCCGGCAAGCCGCAGACGTAGCGCAACACGCCTGCACGCCCCGGGCGCTGAGTGATTCGTGCCGAGGTGCTGAATGCAGCAAGGCCACCCTCCGGTGGCCTTGTCTGCTTCAGGCGTTCATCCGACGCGACTGATCGCCAGGTGCCGTTCCGCTTGCCCCATGCGGCATTCCAGCCATTTTGGGCTGAAGAAGCGCATGAATGCTGGATCTAGCTTTTCAACACCTGCTGCAGAAAGCGGCTGATGGCCGCCACTTCTTCGCCACAGACGCTGTGCGGCATCGGGTAGCTGTGCCAATCGATCTCGTGACCCAGCGTGCGCAGCAGCTCGCGCGAGCTTTCAGCCCGCGCCTGCGGCACCACCGGGTCCTGCGAGCCATGTGCCATGAAGATGGGCGTGCGCAGATTGGCCGGTGAGCGCTCGGCCGCCGTCTTGTCGGCCACAGGCAGGTAACCCGAGAGACATACCAGCCCCGCCAGCGGCGCAGCGTGGCGCAGGCCCGTGAACAGGGTCATGGCGCAGCCCTGCGAAAACCCGGCCAGAACGATGCGCTCGGTCTGGATGCCGCGGCCCACCTCATGCGCGATCAGCGCCTCGATCTGCGCGGCGCTCTTGCGGATGCCGGCCTCGTCTTCGCGACGCACCAGATCCATGCCGAGGATGTCATACCAGGCGCGCATCACGTAACCGCCGTTGATGGTGACCGGCATGGTCTGCGCGTGCGGAAAGACAAATCGCACATCGCCGCAGCCGGCTAGGTCGAGCTCGGGCACGATGGGTACGAAGTCATTGCCATCCGCCCCCAGGCCATGCAGCCAGATCACGCTGGCGCCAGGGTTCGGGCCGGTCTGCACTTCGATGCGTTCGAGCAGGTTCATGCGGTCTTTGTGCGGATGGCGTTCTTGGGCCGGAAGCTCTTGATCACGGCCTCGCGGGTGTCGATGTAGGGGCCGCCGATCAGATCGATGCAGTAGGGCACGGCGGCAAAGATGCCGGGCACGAGCGTCTTGCCCTCGGCGTCCTTCAGGCCTTCGAGGGTTTCCTTGATGGCCTTGGGCTGACCCGGCAGGTTGATGATGAGCGCCGCGTGATCGTCGATTTCGCGAAGCGCACCCACCTGCCGCGACAGGATGGCCGTCGGCACGAACTTCAGACTGATCTGCCGCATCTGCTCGCCAAAGCCGGGCATCTCGCGCGTTGCCACGGCGAGTGTGGCTTCGGGCGTCACGTCGCGCCGCGCCGGGCCGGTGCCACCGGTCGTCAGGATCAGGTCGCAGCGCTCGGTGTCGCACAGCGCGATAAGCGTGTTCGAGATCACGGCCAACTCATCCGGAATCAAGCGTTCGACAAACCGCACCGGGCCGACGATGGCAGCCTGCAGCCAGTCGCGCAGCGCGGGCAGGCCCTGGTCGGCATAGACGCCGGCGCTCGCGCGGTCGCTGATGGAAACCAGACCGATGACAATCTCGTCGGGATGGCTGCGTTCAGGCATCGTCCGCCTCCGCGGCATCGGCCGCCGGTGCCTGCACCGGGTTGGCGGCTTCCTCGGTTTCGCGCAGCAGCTTGAAGAGTTCGCGCGCATGCTTGGGCGGCTTGCCGGCCGCGGCGTCCTTGCGCGCCTCGCGGATCAGCTGGCGCAGGCGCTGCACTTCCACGTCCGGGTACTTGTCCAGATAGGCTTGGAGCGCGCTGTCGTCAGCCAGCAGGCGGTCGCGCCAGCGCTCCAGAGCGTGGAAGCGGGCGTTCTCGGCATTGCTCTCGCCCGAGAAGGCGGCCAGCTTGGCGCGGATGGCCTCGACCTCGGCCTCGTCGAGCTCGCGCAT
>DASSQC010000242.1:0-3790 GCA_035702705.1 Burkholderiaceae bacterium
TGAAGGGCTCAATGAAGCTGAGCACGGCCTCGCGGCCGGCCTCACTGACGCTGGTGATGCGGATGGCGCCGGCCAGCACGCACCACAGGGCATCGGAGGCGTCGCCACGGCGGTGGAGGGCCTCGCCATGGGCCAGCACGCGCACCTGGCCCAGCGCAGGCAGGCGCTCGCGCAGCAGGGGCGCGGCGGCGGCCAGCCAGCGGCTGTGCTGCATGGCGCCGCGCTCGGCATCGCTCAGGGTGTCCCAACGGGGTGGGACGAGGGGGGTGGGCATGGGCGGGGTTCAGGGATGTGCGAAACGGGATCCTCATACGCGCCGGCCGGCGGCAGGCCGGCGCCCTTGGGGATTTGATCGCGCCTTCCGTCTGCACGCAAAGTGCGCCTGGTCCGGGCATGTCGGCTAGCCGACAGACACAGCCGGCGGGTCTTGGCATGATGCGCAGCACTGCACGACGGCCCCAATTCACGGCGCGCGGGCCGGCCGCAAGATCCATTGCAAGACAGGAGACCCATCATGCGCAATCTGACCGACCATCTGGTGTCGTACGCCCGCTATCACCGCGATCCTCGCAACATTGCCACGCATGTGGTGGGTATTCCGCTGATCATGTTTGCGGTGACGGTGCTGCTCTCGCGCCCGGCCTTTGTGGTGCAGGGCATCACCCTGAGCCCGGCGCTGTTTGTGAGCCTGGGCGCGATTGCCTTCTACCTGCGCCTGCACCTGGGGCTGGCCGCGGTGCTGGCCGCGTTCATGGTGGCTTGTCTGTGGATGGGCGCCGCCCTGGCGCAGGCCAGCACGGCGGTGTGGCTGGGCACCGGGCTGGGCGTGTTCGTGTTCGGCTGGATCCTGCAGTTCATCGGCCACTACTACGAGGGCAAGAAGCCGGCCTTTGTGGACGACCTGATCGGCCTGCTGCAGGGCCCGCTGTTCCTGCTGGCCGAAGGCCTGCTGGCCCTGGGCTGGCGGCCGGACATCAAGGCCGAGATCGAGCGCCAGGCCGGACCGATCCGCGTGCGCCAGACCGCGCAGGCCGCCTGAGCCCGGCTTCAAGCCATGAAAAAAGCGCGGCTTGCGGGCCGCGCTTTTGCATTTGGACGCTGGAGAGGCAGCTACTTCGACTCTGCCACCTTCTTCAGGCCGGCCAGGCCGCTTTCGAAGTCCTTGCCCACCATGCTGTCGGCATTCAGGCCGATCCAGCGGAACAGGGGGTTGTTGCCCATGTCGCCGTTCATGACCCAGGTCACCTTGGTGCCTGCACCGTCGGGCTCGAAGCGCAGCTCGCCAGTGCTGGTGGTGCCGAAGTCCGGGAAGTAGAGGTCGTAGGCGACGCGCTTGGGGGCTTCTGCGGCGGTGAAGCTCATGGTGCCGTCGCCCTGGCTCTTGGACTTCCAGCTCCACTTGGCGCCGGCGCCGCTCTCCGGGCCGCTGTATTCAATGGCCATGGCGGGGTCGCGCGCGGTCCAGACACTCCAGCGCTTCCACTCCTTGGGGGCGGCCACCAGGGCGTAAACCGCCTCGGGCGGGGCCTGGATGATGGTGCTGCGCGTGACGGTGAACTTGGGTGAGAGCAGGTAGCCGCCGCCCACCAGAATCGCGGCCAGCGCCACGATGACGATCACGATCCACTTGATGACTTTCATGGCGCCCTCCAGACATGAAACGGTGCGCGCGCAGCGCCTTGAATGCGCCTGATCGCGGCATGGGCGAAAATAGCGGGTTTTCCGGCGTGCATCACGCGCTGCGCCGCGCGGGTGGCCGCTGCAGGCCCGCAGCCCCACCGATCACCCAGACCCCTTCCCGGCGCGCATCTAGCCCCCTTGAGCCACCTTCAGCCGCCTGAGCACTCGCAGCCATGTCCGAACAGATCCAGAAAGAAGTCCAGCGTCGCCGCACCTTTGCGATCATCTCCCACCCCGACGCGGGCAAGACCACGCTCACTGAAAAGCTGCTGCTGTTCGCGGGTGCGATCCAGATCGCCGGCAGCGTGAAGGCGCGCAAGGCGAGCCGCCACGCGACCAGTGACTGGATGGAGATTGAAAAGCAGCGCGGCATCTCGGTGGCGTCCTCGGTGATGCAGATGGAGTACCGCGACTGCGTCATCAACCTGCTGGACACCCCGGGCCACCAGGACTTCTCTGAAGACACCAACCGCGTGCTCACCGCGGTGGACGCCGCGCTGATGGTGATCGACGCCGCCAACGGCGTGGAGCCGCAGACCAGGCGCCTGCTGCAGGTGTGCCGCGCTCGCAATACGCCGATCCTGACCTTCATCAACAAGATGGACCGCGAGGTGAAGGCGCCGCTCGATCTGCTCGACGAGATCGAGCGCGAGCTCGGCATGGCCGTGGTGCCCTTCACCTGGCCGGTGGGCATGGGCAAGACCTTTGCGGGCGTGATGGACCTGCGCGCCGACCAGATGCGCGTGTTCTCCGCCGGCGAGGACCGTCTTCGGGACGACGACGAGATCATCGCGCCGCTGGCCAACCCGGCGCTGGATGAGCGCTTCGGTGACGACATGCTCAATGCCCGCAACGACGTGGAGCTGGTGAGCGAGGCCACCCCGGCCTTTGATCGCGAGGCCTTTCTGTCGGGCAAGCAGACGCCGATGTTCTTCGGCAGCGCCATCAACAACTTTGGTGTGCGCGAGGTGCTCGACGCGCTTGTGGAGCTGGCCCCGCCGCCGGGCGAGCGCAGCACGATCCAGCGCGTGATCCAACCCACCGAGAAGAAGTTCAGCGGCGTGGTGTTCAAGATCCAGGCCAACATGGACCCGGCCCACCGCGACCGCATTGCCTTCGTGCGCGTGGCCAGCGGCCACTTCGAGCGCGGCATGAAGCTCAAGGTGGTGCGCAGCGGCAAGGAACTGAAGCCCAACACGGTGGTGAGCTTTTTGTCGCAGCGGCGCGAGCTGCTGGACGACGCCTTTGCCGGCGACATCATCGGCATCCCGAACCATGGCGTGCTGCAGCTGGGCGATACGCTCACCGAAGGCGAGAACCTGCAGTTCACGGGCCTGCCCTTCTTTGCGCCGGAAATGTTCCGCAGCGTGGAAGTGGCCGACCCGCTGCGCACCAAGCAGCTGCGCGCCGGGCTGACGCAGCTGGGCGAGGAAGGCGCGATCCAGGTGTTCCGGCCCATGGCCGGTTCGATCCTGCTGCTGGGTGCCGTGGGCCAGCTGCAGTTTGAAGTGGTGGCGCATCGCCTGGAGCACGAATACGGTGTGAAGGCGCGCATCACCCCCAGCCGCTACACCCTGGCGCGCTGGATCACCTGCGACGAAGCCGACGGCGGCGAGCGCGAGCTCAAGCGCTTCATCGATGCCAACCAGCACCGCCTGGCGCTGGATGCCGTGGATGCCGTGGCTCTGCTGGTGGACTATGCCCACGAGCTGCGTGCCATCGAGCAGAACTGGCCCAAGATCAAGTTCCACGCCCTGCGCGAGCACGCCGGCCTGGTATTCCAGAAGCGGATGGACGGCTGAGTCCTCAGGTCCTCAGGTCCTCGGGTCATCAGGTCATCAGGGGCTGAAACGAGCCCGGCAGCGTTTCAACAAGCACCTCAGGCATTGATGCAGACGCCTGAGGTGCTTGGGCCGGCATGCACATCGCCGCACCCGCGATGTGTCCGCAGCCAGCGCAAACGATGCAGACGGGCAACGCCGTTGATGTTTCGTCATTGACCGAATCGACGACATTGCGCGATGTAGTCGGCTGTACGACACAAATCACAATTGCTGCGCCCCCAGGTGCTCCAGCACAGCGCCCGCACGTGGCACTTCCGCCATAGAGT
>DASSQC010000243.1:0-2891 GCA_035702705.1 Burkholderiaceae bacterium
ATCGAGGCTGCACGGCATGAAGATCCTGGTCCCGGTCAAGCGCGTGGTGGACTACAACGTGAAGGTTCGCGTCAAGGCGGACCAGAGCGGCGTAGACATCGCCAACGTCAAGATGAGCATGAACCCCTTCGACGAGATTGCCGTCGAAGAGGCCGTGCGCCTGAAGGAAGCCGGCAAGGCCACCGAGATCATCGCCGTGTCCTGCGGTGTGACGCAGTGCCAGGAGACCCTGCGCACCGCCATGGCGATTGGCGCAGACCGTGGCATCCTTGTCGAGAGCGACGCCGATCTGCAGCCCCTGGCCGTGGCCAAGCTGCTCAAGGCGCTGGTGGAGAAGGAACAGCCGGCACTCGTGATCATGGGCAAGCAGGCCATCGACGATGACTCCAACCAGACCGGTCAGATGCTGGCGGCGCTGCTGGACCGTCCGCAGGCCACGTTTGCCTCGAAGGTGGTGATCGAGGGCAACGACGCGCTCGTCACCCGCGAAGTGGACGGCGGTCTGGAGACCTTGAAGGTCGCGCTGCCCGCCATCGTGACGACCGACCTGCGCCTGAACGAGCCGCGCTATGTCACGCTGCCCAACATCATGAAGGCCAAGAAGAAGCAGCTCGACGTCGTCAAGCCTGCCGACCTCGGCGTGGACGTGACTCCACGCCTGACGCTGCTCAAGGCCAGCGATCCGCCCTCGCGCAAGGCAGGCATCAAGGTGCCGGACGTCAAGACGCTGGTTGAGAAGCTGAAGAACGAAGCCAAGGCCATCTGAGGAGCAGCACGATGACCGCACTCATCATCGCAGAACACGACAATGTCTCGATCAAGCCCGCCACCCTGAACACCGTGGCTGCGGCTGCCAAGTTCGGCGGCGACATCCATGTGCTGGTGGCCGGCAGCGGCTGCGCTGCCGCAGGTGCTGCCGCCGCGCAGATCGCCGGTGTCTCCAAGGTGTTGGTGGCCGACAGCCCTGCGCTGGGCGACCAGCTCGCCGAGAACGTGGCTGCCCAGGTGCTGGCCGTGGCCGGCAGCTACGACCAGATCCTGTTCCCCGCCACGGCCAACGGCAAGAACGTGGCACCGCGCGTGGCCGCCAAGCTGGATGTGGCGCAGATCTCGGACATCCTGTCCGTCGAATCCGCAGACACCTTCACGCGTCCCATCTACGCGGGCAACGTGATCGCGACCGTGAAGAGCAGCGACGCCAAGAAGGTCATCACCGTGCGTACGACCGCGTTCGACGCCGTGGCGGCCACCGGCGGCAGCGCAGCAGTCGAGAACCTGAGCGCCGTTGCGGCGGGCGGCACCAGCAGCTTTGTGGGCCGCGAAGTCGTCAAGAGCGACCGCCCCGAGCTCACTGCCGCCAAGATCATCGTCTCGGGCGGCCGTGCTCTCGGCAGTGCCGACAAGTTCACCGAAGTCATCACGCCGCTTGCTGACAAGCTGGGTGCCGCCATGGGTGCTTCGCGCGCTGCAGTGGACGCGGGCTACGCACCGAACGACTGGCAGGTGGGACAAACCGGCAAGATCGTCGCCCCGCAGCTGTATGTGGCCGTCGGCATTTCCGGCGCCATTCAGCACCTCGCCGGCATGAAGGACAGCAAGGTGATCGTGGCCATCAACAAGGACCCCGAAGCACCGATCTTCCAGGTGGCCGACTATGGTCTGGTGGCCGACCTGTTCGAGGCTGTGCCCGAGCTGGTCAAGGAACTCGGCTGACGGTCCAGCGGCCCGAATACAACAAGGCATCAAAGGCGCGTGAGTTGACCGCGCCTTTTTTCACATCCGGAGACATTGCATGAGCTACGTGGCACCCACCAAGGACATCCTCTTCTGCATCAAGGAACTGGCCCACATTGATGAAGTGGCCAGGATCCCCGCCTTTGCCGACGCCGGCTTCGATACCGCGCAGGCGGTGGTGGAGGAGTGTGCCCGCTTCAATGAAGGTGTGGTGGCGCCCCTGAACTGGGAAGGCGACAGAAACCCCAGCTACTGGAAGGACGGCCAGGTCACGACCACGCCGGGCTTCAAGGAGGCCTTCAAGCAGTTTGCCGCCGGCGGCTGGCAGGGCCTGCAGCATCCCGTGGAATTCGGAGGCCAGGGTCTGCCCAAGGCGATCGGCGCTGCAGCCATCGAAATGCTGAACTCGGCCAACACGAGCTTTGCGCTGTGCCCGCTGCTGACCGATGGCGCCATCGAAGCACTGCTGACCGCGGGCACGCCCGAGCAGCAGCAGACCTACATCCCGAAGATGATCGACGGGACCTGGACGGGCACCATGAACCTGACCGAGCCGCAGGCCGGCAGCGATCTGGCGCTCGTGCGCACCCGCGCCGAACCGCAGCCTGACGGCACCTACAAGATCTTCGGCACCAAGATCTACATCACGTTCGGCGAGCACGACATGGCCGAGAACATCGTGCACCTGGTGCTCGCGCGCGTGTCCGGCGCACCCGAGGGCGTCAAGGGCATCAGCCTGTTCATCGTCCCCAAGTACCTCGTCAACGCAGACGGTTCGCTGGGGGCACGCAATGACGTGCATTGTGTGAGCATCGAGCACAAGCTGGGCATCAAGGCGAGCCCCACCTGCGTGCTGCAGTACGGTGACCACGGCGGCGCGACAGGCTATCTGGTGGGCCAGGAGAACCGCGGCCTGGAGTACATGTTCATCATGATGAATGCCGCCCGCTATGCGGTGGGTGTGCAGGGCGTCTCCGTGGCCGAGCGGGCCTACCAGAAGGCCGTGCAGTACGCGAAGGACCGCGTGCAGAGCCGCCCGGTCGATGGCTCCATGCCCGGCTCTGCGCCGATCATCCACCACCCGGATGTGAAACGCATGCTGATGACGATGCGCGCGTACACCGAGGCCTGCCGGGCCATGGCCTTCGTGGCTGGCG
>DASSQC010000244.1:0-2063 GCA_035702705.1 Burkholderiaceae bacterium
CGGCGAGCCCGCTGCACGGGCCAAGGACGCACCCCTGCGCGGCCTGCTCTTTTGCTACCCCTATGCACCTTGGCAGGACTGGCTGGCGCAGGCCGGGGCGGCCGGCAGGCCCGTTGCGCTCTGGGTGCCCGCGGCGGGCCATGGCCTGCAGGCGAGCAGCACCGGCGCGGTGATTGTCAGCGCGCTGCCGCTCATGGACCAGGCGCAGTTCGACGCCCGTCTGGCCGAGCTCGACTTCGCCTTCGTGCGTGGCGAGGACAGCGTGGTGCAGGCGATCGTCAGCGGCGTGCCCTTCATCTGGAACATCTACGCCCAGGCCGACGGTGCGCATGAGCCCAAGCTGGCGGCGCTGCTGGCGTGGTGGTGTGCCGGTCTGCACCGCGACGCGGCGGCGGTGGTGCAGCAGGTGCATCGCGCCTGGAACAGCCCGCGCTGGCCGGCGCCGGAGCAGGGCGCGGCCAGCCTCTGGCAGCGCTATCTGGACGTGCTGCCGCTGCTGGCCGAGCACGCTCGCCGTGTGGCTGCCCGGCTGCGGGCCGAGCCCGATCTGGGCGCGCGTTTGGCGTCCTGGGTAGGCCGAAGCGAGCCAAACGGCTAAACTCTCGGGTTTTGCGGATGGCGCCGGGCACGGCCGCAATGTGCCTGGGGATCATCTGCCTGCAACAGGCGCGCGCCACACTGGCTGCTCGACAAGAGCCGGGTGATCCGCCCGCCAGCCCCACCCCGAAGGCCCATCACATCATGAAAATCGCACAGGAACTGCGCGCCGGCAACGTCATCATGGTCGGCAAGGATCCGCTGGTCGTCCTCAAGACCGAATACAACAAGTCCGGCCGCAATGCCGCGGTCGTGAAGATGAAGCTCAAGAACCTGCTCACGGGTTCGGGCACCGAGACCGTCTACAAGGCCGACGAAAAGTTCGACGTGCTGATGCTCGACCGCAAGGAAGTGACCTACAGCTACTTCGCCGACCCGATGTATGTCTGGATGGACGCCGACTACAACCAGTACGAAATCGAGGCCGAGATGATGGGCGACGCCCTGAACTACCTCGACGAAGGCATGCCGGCCGAAGTGGTGTTCTATGAAGGCAAGGCGATCTCCGTGGAACTGCCCACGGCGCTGGTGCGCGAAGTGGAATACACCGAGCCTGCCGTCAAGGGCGACACCTCGCGCAAGGTCATGAAGCCCGCCCGCATCAAGCCGACCAACTTCGAGATCCAGGTTCCGGCCTTCGTCGAAATCGGCGACAAGATCGAAATCGACACGCGCACTGCCGAGTACCGCAACCGCGTGAAGTGATGCCCGCGGGCTGGACGCAGCCCGCCGCGCAACAGACAAACCGGCTGGCCCGTCAGGGTGCAGCCGGTTTTTCTTTGGCCGCGCGCCTTGCACCCGCACCGCGCAGGTCGGGCCTCAGCAGCCGCGCACGCCGTGGCGCTGCAAGAACGCCTGCAGCGCCGGCGCATTCAGGCCCCAGAGCGTGGAGGCGAGGCGAAGGCTGCTGCCGTCGGTGCCGCGAAACGTCCACGTGAGCTGGGTGCTCTTGCCGGAGCTTTCGAGGCGGGTGCCCACACAGGTCACGCGCGCGGTGTCGATCGTCATGGGGCTGCGCGGCCAGCCGGGCGTCCAGTCGATCCGGCCCTGGGTCAGTTCAATCCTTTCCGTCCGGTAGCCGGCGGCCAGGTAGAGCGCCAGCACGCACAGCGCCGCCGGGACCAGCAACACCCAGCGCCAGCCCTCGCGCAGGACGCGCCAGATCGCATAGCCCAGCAGCACACCGGCGGCGGCAAGCGCCAGCCACAGGTAGTGCGCTGGATACACGAATACTGCAGCGTCAGGTGCGTCAGGCATAGGCCGAATTGTGCTGTGGCCGCCCGCCTGGACGCCATGTGTCGGCGGCGCCAGGCACGGGGCCGCAGCCCGCAGGCGGGAACGCAGATCGAGCATTCATGCGGGTCTTCAGACCAAATGGGCTGAAAAGCCGCATGGGACAAGCGAGAAGCCCGCTTGGATCACCCCGAATTCCGCAAGCCCGCCGCCACCCCGTTGATGGTCAGGTG
>DASSQC010000245.1:0-2513 GCA_035702705.1 Burkholderiaceae bacterium
ATCCGCGCAATCGCCGTCTGGATCAGATGGATGCTGGTGGATTCCAGCGGCTCCATGAAGCCGCTCGCCAGACCCACGGCCACCACGTTGTGCATCCAAGGGCGCTTGCGCATGCCGGTCACGAACCTGAGCGTGCGCGGGGAGGCCAGCACCTCGCCCTGCACGTGGGCCAGCAGCACTGCGGTGGCTTCGTCCTCGCTCATGTGGCGGCTGCAGAACACATGGCCGTTGCCCACGCGGTGCTGCAGGGGAATGCGCCACTGCCAGCCCGCCGTGTGCGCCGTGGCCCGGGTGTAGGGAATCGGCGGCTCCACGGAGGCGGTCGGCACCGCAATCGCCCGGTCACAGGGCAGGTAGTGCGTCCAGTCCTCGTAGCCGGATTGAAGCGTCTGCTCGATCAGCAGCCCGCGAAAGCCGGAGCAGTCGATGAAGAAGTCGCCCGCAACGACGCTGCCGCTTTCCAGACGTACGCCGCTGACATGTCCGGTCTGGGGCGCGCGCTGCACCTCAAGAATCCTGCCCTCGATGCGGCGCACCCCCCGCGCCTCGGCGTAGCGGCGCAGAAAGCGCGCATACAGACCGGCATCGAAATGGAAGGCATAGGCAATCTCCGACAGCGGCGAATTGCGCAGCTCCAGCTGCGGCCGGCTGAACTTGCCTGCGGCCGCGGCCATGCGGGTGATCGAGTACTCGGCAATGTCCCCCGCGCGACCCTGCGCAAACAGCTTGTGCCAGTACTGCTCGAAGGGCACGGTGTAGAGGTCCTGGCCGAAGCGGCCGAAGCCGTGGGTGTAGCGCTCGCCGATGCGGCCCCAGTTCACGAACTCGATGCCGAGCTTGAACGAGCCCTGCGTCTCGCGCACGAACTCGTCCTCATCGATCTCCAGCACCTTGTTGTAGTTCTGGATCGGCGGGATCGTCGCCTCGCCCACGCCCACGGTGGAGATCTCGTCGGACTCCACCAGCGTGATGTTGAAGCCGCCGCGCAACAGCTTGGCAAAGGCGGCCGCCGCCATCCAGCCGGCGGTGCCGCCTCCCACGATGACGATGTTGCGGATGTTCTGCACTGACTGAGTATTCATGGCACTGCTCGACGCCGCGTGAAGTGCGGCCTGACTGCACGATTGAACCAGCGCATCAGCGCGCCTGGGCACGCGCTGCAGAAAAAAAGCCCTTGCCGGCACGGGCCGACAAGGGCTTGTTTCACACCGGAGTGCTTACAGCTTGTAGTTGATACCGAGGTACCAGGTCTGGCTGCCTTGCGTGCGCTCGATGATGTTCGAGGGCGTGCCCTCGTAGCGAACGTACGGGGTCTTGCCCAGGTTCTGCACCTGGAACAGCACGCCGAGGCCCTTGGCAACGCCACGCTGGACCTCGTAGCCCACCTGGACATCCGTGTAGGCCTGACCCTTGATGTAGGTCAGACGGCGATCACCGAAGATGTCAGCGATGTCACCCACGAAGTCCGAACGGAAGTTGCGGGCCACACGCAGCTGCAGGCCGTGCTTCTCGTAGTAGCCCGCGATGTTGGCGGTCATGCGAGACAGACCCGGCAGCGGGATCGAGCTGGTTCCGAGGCGCTCGCCACGGATGCCGCTGCTGGGCAGCTGCACCTTGCTCTTGGTGTTCGCGTAGTTGGCCTGCACGCCGAAGCCATCGAGGTGCGACGTGAGCACGCTCAGCGGCAGCGAAGCAGCCAGCTCGTAGCCCTGGATCGAACCCCCCGAGCCGTTTTCCGGGCGCGTCAGCAGACCGAGAGTGGCCGGCGGCTGACCGGCCGTCCGGGTCGGCAGCGGTGTGTTCGCAGTCACGAAGGGCGCGAAGTCGAACGGCCGGGTGGTCGTGAGGATGTAGGTGCTGAGGTCCTTGTAGAACGCCGCCGCTGCGACATAACCCTTGGTGCCGATGTACTTCTCGAGCGACAGGTCAAAGGCGTTCGCACGGAACGGGTCAAGCTGCGGGTTGCCGGAGCCACCTTCCAGACGCGGCAGGCGCGCATTCGGATCGCCGTTCACGGTGCCGGGGAAGTTGGACGTCGGCGCCGAGTTCAGGCTGAAACCCAGGCTGGCACGCATGTCGTTCATGTTCGGGCGGGCCAGCACGCGGGCGACCGCTGCACGCAGGCGCATGTCGTCACCGAGATCGAATGCGATGTTCGCGCTCGGCAGCACATCGGAGTACTTCTTGCCCTGCGTGACACGCTGGCGTGCACACACATCGTTCGGGCAGGCGCCGCCGTCGGTCGAGAAGGCGTTGGACGACTGGTCGGTGTTCACCAGCTGCAGGCCGGCGTTGCCTTCCACGGGCAGACCGAAGAGCTGCGTGCTGGCGTCAAGGCGACCGAAGATCGTGGTCACCTTCTCGTTGACGCGCCAGTCCTTCTGGTTGATGTCCGGCACCAGCTTGGCCGCCACCTGGTAGACGCTGCCCACCGAGCCGCTCGGATCCCAGGTCACCACCGGGCCCAGGCCCGGGATGTTGGCCACGCTGCTGCCCGGCACGGCGACCGAGGC
>DASSQC010000246.1:0-2293 GCA_035702705.1 Burkholderiaceae bacterium
AAAGTGGAAAAGCTCGCATTCAGGGCGCAAGGCAGCCTGCGCGTCGCCTGAGAGTGCAGATTCGGCCAAAAGTTTAACGGCATAGGGCTCGACCAGGGCGAAGGTCGGGCTCTTGATCGGGCCCGTGATGCCAAGCGCGCGCAACAGGGCGCGGATGAAGGTGGTCTTGCCCGCGCCCAGATCGCCGATCAGCCAGATTCGGTCACCGGGCTGCAAGGCCTGCGCAAACACGGCAGCCACGGCCTGGGTGGCGGCCTCCTGGGCCAGGTCCAGCTCGAGCGCTTCGATAATGTCGGACATGACTGCGCCCGATCTGCTCCAAGTTGCCAAGGCCGTGAAGGATAGCGCCCGGGCGCTGGGCTTCTCGGACTGCCGGGTGAGCGATCTCGATCTGGGTGAGGCGCCGCAGCGCCTGCGCGACTGGCTGGCCGAAGGGCGCCACGGCAGCATGGACTACATGGCGCGCCATGCCGACCTGCGTGCCGATCCCGCACAGCTGGTGCCCGGTGCCCTGCGTGCCATCTGCGTGCGGCTGGACTATCAGCATGACAGGCAGCCCCAGGGTCAAGCGTGGCAGGCGCGTGCCTGGCAGCGCATCCAGGCCCCGGGCGAGGCCACGGTGTCGCTCTATGCCCTGGGCCGCGACTATCACAAGGCCGTGCGCCAGCGCCTGCAGCAGCTGGCCGATGCGATCAGCCAGCACGTGCCGCACCAGTACCGCGTGTTCAGTGATTCCGCCCCCGTGATGGAAGTGGCCCTGGCCACCCAGGCCGGGCTGGGCTGGCGCGGCAAGCACACGCTGCTGCTCTCGCGCGAGGGCGGCAGCATGTTCTTCCTGGGCGAGATCCTGACCGACTGCCCGCTGCCGCTCGATGAGCCGACCGGCGAGCACTGCGGCAGCTGCCAGGCCTGCATCGACATCTGCCCGACGCAAGCCATCACGGGCCCCTACCAGCTCGATGCACGGCGCTGCATCAGCTACCTGACCATCGAGCACCGCGGCAGCATCCCGGAAGACCTGCGGCCCCTGATGGGCAACCGCATCTACGGCTGTGACGACTGCCAGCTCGCCTGCCCCTGGAACAAATATGCGCAGGTGGCGCGCGTGCCGGACTTTGCACCGCGCAACGGGCTGGATGCCTCCACGCTGGTGCAGCTCTTTGCCTGGACCGAGGAGGAGTTCAATCGCCGCCTGGAAGGCAGCGCCATCCGCCGCATCGGCCATGCACAGTGGCTGCGCAACATTGCCGTGGCCCTGGGCAATGGCGCGGCCACCCCCGAGGCGCTCGGCGCGCTGCAATCACGCGCCACCCACGACGACCCGCTGGTGCGCGAGCACGTCGCCTGGGCCCTGGCCCGGCTGCAGGGTCCTCAGAGCTGAGCGAGAAAGCGCACGATCACGTTGTGCGCCATGCGCGAGGCCACGGTCGAGATGAAGCGGCCGAAATCCACGTGGGCGCTGTCATTGGCCGCGTCCGAGATGGTGCGAAAGCTGGCCAGCGGCACGCGGTAGTCGTGGCAGACCTGGGCCACGGCCGCGCCTTCCATCTCCACCGCCAGCGCATCGGGCAGCGGGTCGGTGATGGAGCGGCGCAAGGCTTCACTGCCGATGAACTGGTCGCCCGAGACGATCAGGCCCTGATGCACCTGCGGGGCAGTGATGCCCAGCGCGAGCGCGGCCGGTGCGCCCTGCCAGGCCTGCGCCACGGATTGCGCCGCCGCGAGCAGCTGGCGCGTGAGCGCAGCGTCGCTGGCAAAGCGGGTAATGCCCAGGTAGGGCACCTCATAGCGCGGAAACAGCGGGCGCACATCCAGGTCATGCTGCACGAAGCTGTCGGCCACGACCAGGTCGCCCACCTTCACGCTGGGGTGCAGGCCGCCGGCGGTGCCGGTGAAGACCACCGCATCCACACCGAAGCGTTCGATCAGCACGGTGGCCGTGGTGGTGGCCGCGACCTTGCCGATGCGTGCCAGCCCGGCAACCAGCGTGTGCCTGCCGAACGGACCTTCAAAGAACTCGCGCGAAGCCACGCTGTGCGTGTGCGCCGTGCCGCGCATGTCCGCCAGGAAGGTGTTGAGCTCGTCGGGCATCGCAGCCAGCAGACCGATTCTCATGCCGCCTTCTCCATGCGCGGGTCAGAGCGTGTCATTGATGTGGCGGATGATGCGCTGTGCCGCCTGCGCTGCGGAGTACTGGTCCGTGTCGATCGTCAGACTCTCGCGGTCGGGCAGGGCGTGCGTGGTGTCGTAGGTCCGCAGGATCTCTTCCAGCTTCTCGAGCGTCCGGGCCTTG
>DASSQC010000247.1:0-2116 GCA_035702705.1 Burkholderiaceae bacterium
CCGGCCGCTACGAGCCGCATGGCCCATGCGGTCTGTCCATGTCAAAGTCAGGGCAAGTGCACTACATTGGGGCACTTGGCGCGTTGCCGCGCTTTTTTCCGCACTGAACTTTTCCAGCCGCCGCGCCCATGGCGCCAGCGCAACTGCTCCGTGCCGCCCAGCCCAAAGCCCTCGAACCAACGCAGTCAGCGCACCTTCTGGATGGCCGTGCTCACGGGGCTGGTCATCACCTGCATCTGGGCGGGTCTGACCTATCAGCAAGTCGAACGCCGCGAACGCGACGAGATTGCGGCCGCCGTGGCGGCCTACGGCGCGCAGATCCAGCGCCGCCTGAGTACCTATGAAGACGTGCTCTATGGCGTGGACGACTTCTTTCGCGGCAGCTCGGGCGGCGTGGACCGGCAGGAGTTCCAGCGCTTCGTCGAGCGTTCCCTGTCCCGGCACGCCGCCTTCACCGCGCTGCAGTGGGAGCACTGGGTGGCCGGCGTGCAGCGCGCAGGCTATGAGCGCTTTGTGCGCAATGAAGGGTTCGAGGGGTTCAGCATCCGCGAGCGCGACCCCGACACGCGGCGCCTGCGTCCGGCCGGCCTGCGCGAACGCTATCTCGTGGTCGACTACATCGTGCCTTTCGAGCCCAATCGCGAGGCGCACGGCTTCGACGGCAGCGGCAACCGCACTTTCATGGCCGCAGTCGATCAGGCCCAGCGCGAAGACCGGGTGATCGCGACCAGCCGCCTGACGCTCGCACGCGACAGCACCCCCATCAATGCGGTGATCGTGGTCAAGCGCCTGCCGCCCAATCCGCCGCACGGCGGCGACGGCTTCGCCACGGCCGTGATCCGCATTCCGGCCCTGCTGGCCGACCTGCAGTCGCAGAGCGAATTGCCCACCCGCCTGCGCCTGCGCGATGCCGAAGCCCCCGACTCCGAGCAGCTCCTGGGCGACACCGCCACTGACGACAACGGCTATTCACCTGCAGCGGCCCGCCGCATTTGCGGCACGAGCGGCTTCTGCACGGTCAATCTCGCCTTCGGGGCGCGGCGCTGGATCCTCGACATCCAGCCCAGCGACGCCTGGGCGGAGGCGAGCACCCCGGCCGCCCGCGCCCTGCCCTGGGTCATCCTGCTGGGCGGCATGCTGCTCACCGCGCTGGGCGCGCTGCACATGCGCAGCCGCCAGCAGGCCCTGGATCGCACCGAGGCGCTGGCCGGCGAACTGGCGCGCTACCGTGACAGTCTGGAGGACGAAGTCCGCGCCCGGACCGCAGAGCTGGAAGCCGCGCGCAACCAGGCCGAGGCCGCCAACCGCGCCAAGAGCCGCTTCGTGGCCAACATGAGCCATGAGCTGCGTACGCCCATGAACGGCGTGCTCGGCAGCCTGCAGCTGCTGCCGACGGACACCCTGCCGGCCCCCTCGCGCCGGCTGGTGGAGACCGCGCAGCACTCCGGCGAGCTGCTGATGGGCATTCTCAACGACGTGCTCGACCTCTCGCAGATCGAGGCCGGCAAGCTCAAGATCGTCCGCACCGTGGTGCTGCCGCAGCGCCTGCTGGACGACACCCTGGCCCTGATGCAGCGCCCGGCGCAGGCCAAGGGCTTGAAGCTCTCCGGCACCGTGGCGCGCGCCGTGCCGCCCGCCATCGAGGTGGATGGCCTGCGGCTGCGACAGGTGCTGATGAATCTGGTGTCCAACGCCATCAAGTTCACCGACCACGGCGAGGTGCAGGTGCACCTGAACTTCGCGCTGGCCAACGGCGAGCCGGCCCTGGTGATCGAGGTGATCGACACCGGCCCGGGCATTGCCGAGGCTGCGCAGGCCGAGATCTTCAAGCCCTTCGTGCAGGGCGACAGCTCCCTGACCCGGCGTCACGGCGGCGTCGGCCTGGGCCTGGCCATCAGCCAGCAGCTGGTCCAGCTCATGGCCGGACGGCTGAGCGTGCGCAGCACGCCGGGCCAGGGCTCGACCTTCCGCATGGAGCTGCCGGTGAAGATTGCCGAGGCATCCGCCGCAGCACCGGCCCCGACCGCCCCGGCACTGCACGAGGGCGCTGCGACGGCCGGCCCCGCACCCGCGGCCCTGCCGCATGTGCTGGTGGCCGACGACAACGCGATCAACC
>DASSQC010000248.1:0-4038 GCA_035702705.1 Burkholderiaceae bacterium
GGTGTCGAAGGCGAAGCGCGTGGCGCCGGTCAGCGCATTGCCGGCGAGCGTCCTGGTCTCGGGCTTGAGTGCAAAGCTGCAGCGCAGTCCGGGCGGCAGATCGTCCACGAAGTCATAGGACCAGGTCGTGTCATCGATCCAGCGGCCCGCACCCGGGGCGGCGCAGTCCACATTGAAGGGGTCGGCGGCCTTGGGGTCGCCAAAGCGCACCATGGACTCCGAGAACTTGGCCACCACCTGGCGCACTTCGATGATCTCGCCCTGCGGCGTGAAGCGGGTGATGCTTGCGGCTTGCGCAGCGGGCAGCGCAGACGAGAACAGGCCCAGCGCAATACCTGCGCTGGCCAGCAGCTTGCTGACTTGATACACGTTGGATCCCTCCCGATCTGCGGGGCAGTATATGGAGGGGTGTGTGACGCCATCTCACCCAAAACAGGGGAGCGGGCGGGTGCGGAATGCAGGCTGGCGCGTGGCGGTCCCGCCGGGTCTGCCTAGCCCGTTCAGCTCCACTCGCCCGGGCGCGGCGGCTTGTGGTGGATGGGCTCCTCGATGCGCACCCGGTGCTGCTTGAGCCAGGGGCGCTGCACCTCGAACTCGAACCAGCGCAGCAGGGCCGCACTGGTCCGGTTGGACAGCGGCGCGGTCAGTCTCTGCAAGCCCAGGAGCGAATAGCCGGCCTCCTTGGCATTGAAGGCGCGGAAGTGGTCTTCCGGCCAGCCGCGGGGCATGCGGTCCACCCGCAGACCCAGCACGCGGTGCACGTCGCGCGCATCCAGCCAGGGCGCCTCGCCGTCGTCATGCAGGCGCAGCACCTCGCCCTGAAAGTCCACGTAGCGGCTGGAGAAATCCTTGAGCGCCGCGACCTTGATGGAGTGATACACACGTGGCGCGCTGATCACGGTGAGCACGCCCAGGCCGATGCCGAACCCCGCCATCTGGATCACGAACAGGTGCGCACCGATCTTGTCCATGATCGGCCGCCCCCAGTAAAGGCCAGCCAGCACCACCCCCAGCAGCAGCACCCACCAGAACGTGAGCCAGCGCGTGCGCATGGGGCTCAGCCCTGCTGCGGCCGGAAGCGCGCCAGAATGCGCACGTCCTCGCCAATCACCTGGGCAGAGTGCAGCTGCAGCTGCGGCGCATCGCTCAGCAGGCTGTAGGCCGGCTGCTCCGCAATGCCCGGGCCCTCGCCCAGCAGGCGCGGCGCCACATAGACCAGCAGTTCATCCACCACGCCAGCGGCAATCAATGAGCCATTGAGCTTGCCACCGCCTTCCACGTGGATCTCGTTCAGGCCCTCATCGGCCAAGGCTTGAATGGCCGCGCGCAGATCCACCTTGCCCGGCTTGTTGGCAGCCTCGGGCACCTGGATCAGGTGCACGCCGCGGTCGCGCAGCTCGGCTTCCTTGTCAGGATCCCGGCTCACATGCAGCACCGTGACCGGCCCGCCGTGCGAATGCAGCAGCTTCGCCTCCAGCGAGACCTCCAGCCGGCTGTCCACCAGAATGCGGCGGGGCTGGCGCGGCGTGTCCACCGCCCGCACATTGAGCTGCGCGTCGTCCTTGCGGATGGTGCCGATGCCCGAGAGCACCGCACAGGCCCGCGCCCGCCAGTGGTGGCCGTCGGCCCGCGCCGCCTCGCCGGTGATCCACTGGCTCACGCCATTGGCCAGCGCCGTGCGGCCATCCAGGCTCACCGCCGCCTTCACGCGTACCCAGGGCAGCCCGCCCTGCGCGCGGCGCAGAAAGCCGCGGTTGATCTCGGTCGCTTCATCACGCAGCAGGCCGCAGCGCACCTCCACTCCGGCATCGCGCAGCCGGGCCAAACCGCCCTGCGCCGCGGGGTGAGGATCTTCCACGGCGGCAATCACCCGCGCCACGCCGGCCTCCAGCAGCGTCATGCTGCAGGGCGGCGTGCGGCCGAAGTGGTTGCAGGGCTCCAGCGTCACATAGGCCGTGGCGCCCGCCGTGTCATGCCCCGCCTCGCGCGCCGCACGCAGCGCCATCACCTCGGCATGCGGCCCTCCGGCGCGCTGCGTATGTCCCGCGCCAATGACCGCGCCGTCCTTGACCAGCACGCAACCCACCCGTGGGTTCGGGCTCGTCAGGTACAGCGCAGTCTCGGCCTGCGCCAAGGCCATGCGCATGAAGCGTTCGTCGTCGGGGGAAAACATAGGGGCCGACTTTAGCTGCGCGCGGCCGCCACGTGCCGCCCGTCATGCAAAAGGCCCGCCGAAGCGGGCCTTTGAGCCGAAGCGCGCCGGCTTACTGAACCGACAGACGCTTGACCTGCGGTGCGTTCACGCGCGGCAGCGTGAGGGTGAGGACGCCGTTCTCGAACTTGGCTTGGGCAGCCGCGGAGTCCACGGCCTGGGGCAGCTCGAAGGTGCGGGCGTAGCTCTCGTAGCTGCGCTCGGAGAACAGGATCTTCTCGCCGTCCTTCTGCTCGTTGGCGCTCTTGCGGGTGGCGCGGATGGAGACGGTGGCTTCGTGCACGTCGACCTCGATGTCGTCCTTGCTCACGCCGGGCAGATCGGCACGGACTTCATAGGCCTCGGGCTTTTCCACCACTTCGATGCGGGCCTTGGCCACGAGCGACTGGCCTTCACGCGCCAGCGGGGCGGAGACGGCGCCCGGGCGGGCAAAGAAGTCGTCGAGCACGGAATCAAAGAGCGCGAAGGGGTCGCGCACATTGCGGCGAGTGATGATGGCGTTCATGAGTCAACCTCCTTGAGGGTTTGGGGCAGCGGACGCAGGCTGCGCGTCCATGCTCCCAAACTAGGGGCCAACGGCGAAATTCCAAGGGCTCGGGCGGCCGCGTTGCGGGCCGGATGCACGGGGCTTGATTCAGCGCAAGTTGCCGCCACCTGCATGCGCTTTGTGGCTGCGGCTTGGGGCCGTGCTGACCCCGCAACAGGCGGCGCGCGCCGGCGCCTCAGGCGCCCGGCTTGTCCTTGCGCGGCTTGAGTTCGAGCACGGCGTCGGCAAACTCGTCCACGTCCTCAAAGCTCTTGTAGACGCTGGCAAAGCGGATGTAGGCCACCTTGTCGAGCTTCTTGAGCTCGCGCATGACCAGCTCGCCCAGGCGCTCGGACGGGATTTCCTTCTCGGCCGAGCTCATGAGCTTGGATTCGATCCGGCCAATCGCGGCCTCCAGGCTCTCGGCCGTGACGGGGCGCTTGCGCAGCGACAGGCCCAGCGAGGCGCGCAGCTTGGACTGGTCGTACTCCACGCGGCTGCCGTTCTTCTTGACCACCAGCGGAAAGCTCAGCTCGGCGCGCTCATAGGTGGTGAAGCGCTTTTCGCAGGCCGGGCATTGCCGGCGGCGGCGCAGGACGGTGCCGTCATCGGAGGCACGGGTTTCAAGCACGGCGGTGTCGTCGTGACTGCAGAAGGGGCAGCGCATTGCGGGATTTTTGCATTGCTTGTGCCTGGGCCAGGGTCCGGCGTGTCATCTGCCCTGCCTAAGATCGGCCACATGTCTGATACGCCCCACGCCGCGGCACGCCCTGCGGCCCCACCCAGCGAAGCCGCCGCGCCCGCCGTGACCGAGGTGCCGGCCGTGCCCACGGTTCCTTTGGGCGAGGCCCTGCGCTTCTGGCTCAAGCTGGGGTTCATCAGCTTTGGCGGCCCGGCCGGGCAGATTGCCATCATGCACAGCGAACTCGTGCAGCGGCGCCGCTGGATCAGCGAGCGGCGCTTTCTGCACGCCCTGAACTACTGCATGGTGCTGCCGGGGCCGGAGGCGCAGCAGCTGGCCACCTACATCGGCTGGCTGATGCACCGCACCTGGGGCGGCCTCATCGCCGGCGGGCTGTTTGTGCTGCCTTCGCTGTTCATCCTGATCGCGCTGTCGTGGCTGTACATGGCGCACGGCCATCTGGGCTGGGTGCAGGGCCTGTTCTGGGGCATCAAGCCGGCGGTCACCGCGATCGTGCTGCAGGCTGCGCACCGCATCGGCTCGCGGGCGCTGAAGAACCGGGCGTTGTGGGCGATCGCCGCGGCCTCGTTCGTCGCGATCTACGCCCTCGGGGCGCCG
>DASSQC010000249.1:0-3470 GCA_035702705.1 Burkholderiaceae bacterium
GAGGGCCTGAAGGACGACCGCCGCCCGGTGCTGGCCGGCGGCCTGGCCGTGATGATCGGGCTGTTCGAGGCCCTGGGCTTGAGCGAGATGGACGCTGCCCGCGGCGCGCTGCGCCACGGTGTGATGTTCGACCTGCTCGGCCGCGAGCGCGTCGAGACCGACATGCGCAACGCCACTGTGCGCCGCCTGCAGCAGCGCTTTGCCAGCGACCAGGTGCACAGCCAGCGCGTGCAGGACCTTGCCCTGTCGCTGTACCGGCGCCTGGTGCCCATGTCGGTGGAGCCCCTGCTGGTGGAGGCCGAGCGCGAGCTCGGCTGGGCCGCGCTGCTGCACGAACTCGGCATGTGCATCAGCCACAGCGACTACCACCGCCATGGCGCCTACCTGGTCGAGCATGCCGACGCGCCGGGCTTCTCGGAATCCCAGCAGGCCCGCCTGGCCGCGCTGGTGCTGGGCCACCGCGGCGGGCTCAAGAAGCTCGAGCCCTGGCTGTCGGATCCGCGCTTTGTCGAGCAGCTGATGGCGCTGCGCCTGGCCGCCATCCTGGTGCACGCCCGCCGCAAGCTGCCCAGCGGTGTCTTCACCCTCACCCGCCGCGACAAGACCGTGCACCTCGCCCTGGACCCCGACTGGGCCGCCAGCCACCCCCAGACCCTCTACCTGCTCAGCGAAGAAGCGGCGGCCTGGAAGCGGGCCGGCATGCGCGTGGTGCTGGATTGAAGGTGCGGGCCGCCTGAGTCGGCCTTGCACGGCCGGGCGGCGCTTCGGCGCAGTTCATTTTCAAAAATCATTTGAAAATCAGGCGTCCGAGGGCCTCATTTTCAAATGATTCCACAGGGTCATCGGCCCGAAACCCGCACCAGACAAGCGAGAACGCCGATTAAGGCGTTTTGCATGCCACGCCGGAACATGCCGCGCTGTGGCAGCCGGCGGGCGGGGCGGCGAGCGACCCGGCGCAGGCCTGCGCGCACGACCTGGGCACAAAAGCCGAGCGCCAATCCGCCGCGCAAATCCGCCGCGCAAATCCGGCGTGCAAACCCGGCGTGCAAACCCGGCGTGCAAACCCGGTGTGCAAACCCGACGTGCAAGCCGCCCGGATCCGTCCCCCTCAGCCCGCGCGCCGCGTACCCACGACACGGATCAGCGCGTCGATGATGGCGTCGGTTGCGTCGGGCAGGCGCTGCGTGCGCAGGGTGCGCAGCAGCTCGGCGCTGGCCAGGCGGCTGCGGTCGGCGCGGATCAACACGCGTGCCACGGCCGCCTGCACCTGCGCGGCCGTGGTGTGGGCATACATGCCCACGAGCGCGCCCAGCACCTGCGGGTCGCTGAGGCGGTTGCGGCCCAGCACGTCGAGCGCGCGCACCTGCGCATCGGCGGAGTCCAGGCCGGCAATGCGCTCGGCCAGGCGTCGGCGGTCGGCCACATCGGCCATCGGGCGCTGGCGCAGGTAGGCGCGGGCCACCTGCTGGCCTTGCGGGTCCTCGGCCAGCAGGGCATCGATCACGCGTGGCGCGTCGGCCGTGCTGCCCAGGCAGGCGCGCACGGCGGTGTGGCCCGGGGTGGTGCCGGCGGCGGGGTCGAGCGTGCCGCCGCGGCCCAGCTCATCGAATTCGCCGCTGCGGTTCAGGCTGCAGGCCAGGCTCACGTCGCTGATGCCGGGCTCGGCCCGGGCGTGCATCTCGGCAAGCATCTGGCGCAGCTCGGCGTGGCGCTGCGTCGCGGTCAGCCAGCCGGCGTCGCGCGCCAGGTTGAGCATGCGCAGGCGCGCTTCGGGGTTGTCGGTCTGGCGCGCGTAGCTCAGGATGCGCTCGCGCGCCGGCGCGTCCTGCTCGATCTGTGCCAGCACCCGCGCCACCGCCGGCTGCTCGCGCACGCTCGGATCCAGCGAGCTGCGCAGTTCCTCGATGCGGTCCAGGTACAGGCGCGGCTCGGCCGCGTCGCGCTGCAGCAGCTGCTGCACGAAGGACAGGCGCTGCGCCACCGACAGGCGCTCGTCGGCAAACTGGCACATGTCGGCGCGCGTGTCGGCCAGCGGGTCGGTGCGTGTCACGCCGTGCGTGCTGGTCATGCCAAAGGGCGCAAAGGCGCTCAGCAGGCGAGCGCTCGATTGGCCGCGCCCCACCTCCCGGCCGCGCGTCTGGCGCAGGTAGCGTTCCAGCACGGGGCCCGCCACCGCGCCCACCGGTGCCGTGGACGAGAAGCCGTAGATCACAGGCACCGAGGGGAAGATCAGGCGCATGCGGTCGCGGCTGCTTTCGCCACCGGTGGCCGCCAGCGCGGCCAGCTCGCGCGTGACCTGGGCGCGCGAGTGGCCCTCGTTCACCAGGCTGCGCACCACCTCGGCATAGGCGCTGCTGTGCGGGGTCGGGTTCAGGGTGTTGCAGCCGAAGAGGTACACCTCCTTCAGGCGCGAGAACAGCGCCGGGCAGCTGCCGCTGCACGACACGCGCTCCAGCTCCGACACGGTCAGGTGCTCGTCGGCGTCCAGCCGGTCGGAAAAGAAGGTCTTGCCGCCATCAAAGTGGCCGGAGACCACCAGCACGTCGCAGGAGACCTTCTTCTCGCAGGCATTGGCCAGCCAGTCCGGCCGGCCGCGCTCCACCAGCTCGACAAAGCGGTACTGCTGCGCCGGCAGCTGGCGCCGCAGGGCCTCGCGCTCATCCTCGGAGTTCACCGTGATCGTGCACACCGTGCGCGGCGCCGCCACGCAGCAGGCCGCCGCCATGAGGCCCAGCAGGGCAAGCATCCACTTCACAGGCCATCCTTTCGCGTTGTGGGCCGGCGGTGGGCCGGGCGAATGTGTCGGACCGATGGGCCTGAACCATGGGGCCCGGCCAAGCGCCGGGCTGCAGGCCCGCTGCGCAGCAGTTTGCACCCTGCCAGAGCAGCGATTTTCAAAAAACATTTGAAAAACAGCCGGCAAGAGGGCCCATTTTCAAATGATCCAGCACCGTCGCCGCCCCGAGACCCGCGCCAGACAAGCGAGAACGGCCTTTGGGGCAATTTGCATGTCATGCCGAACGCCCTGTGCTGCGACGCCCGCTGCTGCCTACCCGGCGGCCCGGGCGGCATTCCAGGTGCTAGCCCGAGTCTTGCGCTGCCGCGCTCAGGCCGGCTGCAGCAGAAGCACCAGCCCCACCGCCGCCCCCGCGAACAGCGCCGCGCCCAGCAGCATCCCGAGCAGCGCCGCCCGGTGGTGGCGCAGCAGCGCAAGCAGCCCGACAAAGCCCATGGCATACATGATGGCCGCCATCACATAGGCCTGCGGCGCCGGCACAAAGACCGAGGCGCCACCGCGCTTCGGCGAAGTCTCAAACCCCGAATGCGCCACGATCAGCGAGCCACCGAGCAAGCCGAGGACGACCAGGGCGGCGATGAAGAATTGGGCGGCGGGGGTGAGGGTGGGGGAGGGTTTCACGCTGCAGAAGGCGCCATATGGGTTCGCAAGAACGGGGTCACATCCATGGGAT
>DASSQC010000250.1:0-6449 GCA_035702705.1 Burkholderiaceae bacterium
AGCAGCACCAGCACCAGCGCCACCTCGTACAGCGGGTGGGCAACGATGCGGTCGCCCGCGCGCAGCACCTCGTCGAGCTGATAGCTGCCGACGATGTTGCCGATGATCAGCACGCCCCCGAGCAGCGCCAGTCCACCGAGCCCGGTGATCGCCAGCGCCATCTTGGCGCCCTCGCGTGCATCGTCACGGTGACTCCAGTAGCCGATCAGCAGGAAGGACGCGAGGCTGGTCAGCTCCCAGAACACCACCAACAGGATCAGGTTGTCTGCCGTGACCGCGCCGATCATGGCCCCCATGAACAACATGAGGAACATGAAGAAGCGTGGCGCCGGGTCTTCCTTGGCCAGGTAGTAGGCCGCATACAGCACGATCAGGCTGCCGATGCCGGTGATCAGCAGCGCGAACATCCAGGCGAGGCCGTCCATGCGGAAGCCGAAGTTCAGGCCCAGCTCGGCCAGCCAGGGCACCCCGTCTCTCAGGATCTGCCCGCCGAACACGGCGGGCGCCGAGACCAGCACGATGGCGAGTGCGGCCAGCGCAGTGGCGCCGGCGAGCCAGGCTGCCGTCTTGCGGGCGCTGTTGGGCAGACAAGCAATCAGCGCTGCGCCGATGTAGGGCGCCAGCGCCAGCCAGATCAAGCTCATGCGGTTGAGGTCTTGTTCTTCTGTCGGATGACGGACACGATCATCGTGATCACGGTGATCGGCACCACGAAGTAGAGCATCGCGTTGCTGAACATGGGCAGCGCATCATGTGCCTGGGAAGCCAGGATCAGGTAGGCGGTGTAGGCCACGTAGTAGCCCACGAAGACCGCGCCTTCCCAGCGCGCGATCTCGCGGCCGGTGATGAAGATCGGCAGACAGGCCACGGCCACGGCGAGCATCACCCAGATGTCGAAGCTGACGATCGAGGGCGCGACCGCGAGACCGGCGGGCGCCATGAGTCCGGACAGACCCAGGCAGCCCAGGATGTTGAAGGTGTTGCTGCCCACCACATTGCCCACGGCAATGTCGCGCTGGCCCTTGATGGCCGCAGTGACGGACGTCGCGACTTCGGGCAGCGAGGTGCCGGCCGCGACGATGGTCAGGCCGATGACGAGATCGCTCACGCCCAGCATCTTTGCCGTGGTCACCGCGGCGTCCACCAACCAGCGGCTGCCAAGCACCAGCAGTATCAGACCGCCGATGATGAGCAGCACCTGCACTGACCAGTGCCGATCCCAGGTGGAGCTCATGTCCACTTCATCATCGAATTCGCCGTTGCCGGCCGCGGCCGTCTGCTTGCGGGACTGCACGACAAGGAAGGTCGTGTAACCCACCAGCGCGGCGAACAGCACGCCGGACTCCCAGAAGGCCAGTTTGCCGTCCAGGATCATCAGCAGCAGCGCGATGGAAGCGGCGATCATGATCGGCACTTCCTGCTTGATCAGCTGGATGTTGACGATCAACGGCGCAATCAGCGCAGACACACCCAGAATGAACAGCACATTGAAGATGTTGCTGCCCACCACATTGCCGATGGCAATGTCCACCTGGCCGTTGAGCACGGCGCCGACGGACACGGCCACCTCCGGCGCGCTGGTGCCGAAGGCCACCACGGTCAGACCCACGACGAGCGACGAGATGCCGAACGACAGGGCCAGCTTGGCCGCGCCGCGCACCAGCAGACTGGCGCCGATCACCAGCGCAATCAGGCCAGCGGCAAACATCAGGAACAGGGTCATGGTGTGGAGCGCATTGAAGGCTGCAGGGACACGCAGGCTACCTGCGATTGATGCAGCGCCGCATCGCGGAAATCCCGCGTGAACTTCATCGGCACATGCTTGTCTGGCGCGCGGTGGATGCTGCGCACAGGCGCAGCGCTCAGCCCTGCTCGACCGGCGGCACGGGCGGGTCAGGCTCGATCAGAAAGCGTGCGAATGCCACCGTGTCTGCAGCATCGGCCGGCGAGGTGTTGGGCGCGAGCTTGGCTTCGATCTCCGCGAGCAGCGCGATCAGGCCGGGACGTGTGTAGGTGCGCGAAATCTTCACCATGAGCATCGCACCTTCCTGCGGTGCGTCACGACGCAGCGCGGAGATCAGGTGTTCGCGCGCCTGTTCCAAGGCGATGTCCTTCTGCAGCGGGACCACCGTGACCTTGGGCATCAGGTCCATCACGTCCCGGTTCAGGATGCTGTCCGAGGGCCACTCGGGCATGGCCGAGCTCTGGGTGGTTTCGAGCGAGGGCGCGCCTGGCATGGCTGCCCCCGTCGGCGTCTTCGGTACGGGCTGGCTCACGGGGGCCTGCGTTGCGGGCGAGGGCACGGCCTTGGGCGCGGGCGCTGCAGCGGCCGCGCCCAGGGGGCGCGTGTCCACCATCGGCGGCGCACCGAGCCAGTTGCGCATATCACGCGGCGCGCCTGCGCCCGGCGCAGGCGCCGGCACGGGTGCGGGGGCGGGCGCACTGTTGTTGGCGGGCTCGACGATCACCGGCGCGATCGATACGGCCGGCGGTGCAGCAACCGGCGAAGGCTGCTCTGCAGCGGCTGCAACGACCGGCTGCACCTCGGCAGCAGCAGGCTCAGGGGCTGCAGGCGGTGCGGGCTCGGGCACATCCTCGACCGGCACCTCGACCATGCCCATGTCCTGCAGGACCAGCAGCGAATCGGCAGGCGCGCCCGCCTTCACGGCCAGCATCTCGATCATGGCGGCCGTGCGCTTGCCGTCTACCAGCAGGAGGACGGTACGGAGTCTCTGGGAAATGCCTTTGGCCCGGGTTTGGAGTTCCTGGCTGCCGACGGCGGTCCGGGCGGGGACGGAATCTGGGCGCATGGCGACCGCGAATATGACCGAATTGATGTTGTTTGCGGCGAGTTTAGGGATTCCGCAGAACGCGCAGGACTGAATTGCTACCGGATCGTCCCGAATACGCGCAGTGTGTCGCTCGCGAGTCAATCTGCATGATTTACTTGACGTTTACGTAAACGTAAGATCTTTGTGGTCCGAGTGTGCGTTTGCCTCGATGCATCGCGCTGCGAGAAGCCGGCACGTTGCGCCCACGTGTGCGCATGCCATGCGAAGGGCAGCCGCACTACGCTGCCGATCTCGCGCCCGGGCCGCTGATTCCACGGGCACGCCCCTGTGCGGCCCTCGTTCAAACCACCGTTTCATCCAGGTGCAGTCATGACCGATCTGTCCGCCGACGCCAAGGCACTGGCCAACTATCGCCCCACGCACAAGGTGCGCTTTGTCACCGCCGCGAGCCTGTTCGACGGCCATGACGCCAGCATCAACATCATGCGGCGCATCCTGATGAGCATGGGCGCCGAGGTCATCCACCTGGGCCACAACCGCAGCGTGGACGAGGTGGTCACCGCCGCGCTGCAGGAAGACGCCCAGGGCATCGCCGTCAGCTCGTATCAGGGCGGGCACGTGGAGTACTTCAAGTACATGGTCGAGCTGCTCAAGGCGCGCGGCGGCGGCCATGTGCAGGTGTTCGGCGGCGGCGGCGGCGTGATCGTGCCACCGGAGATCCGCGACCTCGCCAGCCACGGCGTGCGCATCTACAGCCCCGAAGACGGTCAGCGCCTCGGTCTGGCCGGCATGATCGGCGAGATGGTCATGCGCTGCGACTACAACCTGGCCGACAAGGGCACGGTGGCCGCAGCCCAGCTCAAGGGCGACTGGATTGCGCTGGCGCGCGCCATCACCCTGCTGGAAAACGGCGCCATGGCGCCGGCCGAGCGCGACGCACTGGTCGCCACGGCCCAGCACATCAAGACGCCGGTGCTCGGCATCACGGGTACCGGCGGCGCGGGCAAGAGCTCGCTGACCGATGAGCTCATCCGCCGCATCCGCCTGGACCAGAGCGACGCACTGAACATCGCGGTGATCTCGATCGACCCGAGCCGGCGCAAGAGCGGCGGCGCGCTGCTGGGCGACCGCATTCGCATGAATGCGATCTCGCCTTGGAGTGCAGAACCCAGGGTTTACATGCGCAGCCTCGCCACGCGCGAGGCCGGCAGCGAAATCTCCAGGGCTCTGCCCGACGTGATCGCCGCCTGCAAGGCCACGGGCTTCGATCTCATCATCGTGGAGACCTCGGGCATCGGCCAGGGTGACGCCGCCATCGTGCCGCATGTGGATCTGTCGATGTACGTGATGACGCCTGAGTTCGGCGCCGCCAGCCAGCTCGAGAAGATCGACATGCTGGACTTTGCCGACTTCGTGGCCATCAACAAGTTCGACCGCAAGGGCGCGGCCGATGCGCTGCGCGACGTGGCCAAGCAGGTCCAGCGCAACAAGGAGGCCTGGGCGCAGAGCCCGGACACCATGCCCGTGTTCGGCACCATGGCCAGCCGCTTCAATGACGACGGCGTCACGGCCCTGTACCAGGCCCTGCTGCCGCGCCTGCAGGCCCTCGGCCTGAAGGCAGCCAGCTCGCGCCTGCCGCAGGTGAGCACGCGGCACAGCACCAACCAGACGCCGATCGTGCCGCCGGCGCGCAACCGCTACCTGGCCGAGATTGCCGACACCGTGCGCGGCTACAAGCGCCATGCGCGCGAGCAGGCCCGCCTGGCCCGCGAGCGCCAGCAGCTCAGCGAGACCAAGCGCATGCTCGCGGCCGGCGGTCATGCCGATGTCAGTGGCATCGACGCCCTGCTGGCCGATCGCGAGGCCAGGCTCGGCCATGCCGAGAAGAAGCTGCTGGCCATGTGGCCCGACATGCAGCGCGCCTACAGCGGCGACGAATACGTGGTGAAGATCCGCGACAAGGAAATCCGAACCGCGCTGACGCACACCACTCTGAGCGGCAACAAGATCCGCAAGGTGGTGCTGCCGCAGTACGAGGACCACGGCGAGCTGCTCAAGTGGCTGATGCTGGAGAACGTGCCCGGCAGCTTCCCGTACACCGCGGGCGTGTTCGCCTTCAAGCGCGAGGGCGAGGACCCCACGCGCATGTTTGCCGGCGAGGGCGACGCCTTCCGCACCAACCGCCGCTTCAAGCTGCTGTCCGAAGGCATGCCGGCCAAGCGCCTGTCCACGGCCTTCGACTCCGTCACGCTCTATGGCGCCGACCCCGCGCTGCGCCCGGACATCTACGGCAAGGTCGGCAACTCCGGTGTGAGCATCGCCACGCTGGACGACATGAAGGTGCTGTACGGCGGCTTTGATCTGTGCAACCCGAGCACCTCGGTGAGCATGACGATCAACGGCCCGGCGCCCACCATCCTGGCGATGTTCATGAACACCGCCATCGACCAGCAGATCGAGAAATTCCGCACGGACAACGGCCGCGAGCCCACGATGGATGAGGCCGCCAAGATCCGCGCCTGGACGCTGGAGAACGTGCGCGGCACCGTGCAGGCCGACATCCTGAAGGAAGACCAGGGCCAGAACACCTGCATCTTCTCCACCGAGTTCAGCCTGAAGGTGATGGGCGACATTGCCGAGTACTTCGTGCACCACCGCGTGCGCAACTTCTACTCGGTCAGCATCTCCGGCTATCACATTGCCGAGGCCGGCGCGAACCCGATCAGCCAGCTCGCCTTCACGCTCTCCAACGGCTTCACCTTCGTGGAAGCCTATCTGGCGCGCGGCATGCACATCGACGACTTCGCGCCCAACCTGAGCTTCTTCTTTTCCAACGGCATGGACCCCGAATACACCGTGCTGGGCCGCGTGGCGCGGCGCATCTGGGCCGTGGCCATGCGCGAGAAATACGGTGCGAACGAGCGCAGCCAGAAGCTCAAGTACCACGTGCAGACCAGCGGCCGCTCACTGCATGCGCAGGAGATCGCCTTCAATGACATCCGCACCACGCTGCAGGCGCTGATCGCCATCTACGACAACTGCAACAGCCTGCACACCAACGCCTACGACGAGGCGCTCACCACACCACCCGAGGAAAGCGTGCGGCGCGCGGTGGCGATCCAGCTCATCATCAACCGCGAGTGGGGCCTGGCCAAGAACGAAAACCCATCACAGGGCGCGTTCATCATTGAGGAACTCACCGAGCTGGTGGAAGAAGCCGTGCTGGCGGAGTTCGAGCGCATCAGCGAGCGCGGCGGCGTGCTCGGCGCCATGGAGACCGGCTACCAGCGCGGCAAGATCCAGGACGAATCGATGCACTACGAGATGCTCAAGCACACCGGCGAGTATCCGATCATCGGTGTGAACACCTTCCGCAACCCGCAGGGCGACGCCATCCCCGAGCAGCTGGAACTCGCCCGCTCCACCGAGGAAGAAAAGCAGAGCCAGCTCAAGCGCCTGGCCGACTTCCACGCCCGCAACGCGGCTCAGGCGCCGGCCGTGCTCAAGCGCCTTCAGCAGGCCGTGATCGACAACGGCAATGTGTTCGAGGTGCTGATGGACGCCGTGCGCGTGTGCTCGCTGGGCCAGATCACCTCGGCGCTGTTTGAGGTGGGTGGGCAGTACCGGCGCAGCATGTAAGCCTCGCACCGCATCAAT
>DASSQC010000251.1:0-15543 GCA_035702705.1 Burkholderiaceae bacterium
CTTGTTCGCATGGAAGTTGACGATGACACCGTCCTCGCGCCGTACGGTCAGCCCGGTGCAGCGGCGGCCCTCGAAGCGCAGCTGCTGCACCGGTGCATGGATGAACAGCGAGAGGTTGTCGCGCGCCAGCACGGGCTTGAGAAAGGCACGTGCGGCGCTGAAGCGAAAGCCCTTCTTCTGGTTGACCTCGAAGTAGCCCACGCCTTCGTTGTCGCCGCGATTGAAGTCGTCCTTGCGCGGCAGGCCCGCCTGCACCGCGGCCTCGCGAAAGGCGTCGAGGATCTCCCAGGACAGGCGCTGCCGGCTGACCTGCCACTCGCCGCGGTCGTCGTGCATCTCGTCCGCGCCGCCGTGATAGGCCTCATGCGCCTTGAAGAAGGGCAGCACCTCGTCCCAGCGCCAGCCGGGGTTGGGGCCGTAGCCGTCACCGGCAGCCCAGGCGTCGTAGTCGGCCGCCTGGCCACGCATGTAGATCATGCCGTTGATGCTCGAGCAGCCGCCGATCACTCGGCCGCGCGGATAGATCAGGCTGCGGCCGTTCAGACCCGCATCGGCCTGCGTGCGATACATCCAGTCGGTGCGCGGATTGTTGATGCAGTAGAGGTAGCCGACCGGAATGTGGATCCAGTGGTAGTTGTCATTGCCGCCCGCTTCCACAAGCGCGACCGTGGTGTCCTTGTCGCGCGAGAGGCGGTTGGCGAGCAGGCAGCCTGCTGTGCCCGCCCCGACAATCACATAGTCGTAAGTCTTGTCTGTCTCCGTATTCATGCCGCGGAGGCTAGCGCAGCGCCTGCAAGTACGGAATGACCTCGCTGCCGCGCGGCTGGATGACGAAATGACGGTGGCCGCTCTTGGCGGTGCGAATCAACTGTGCTGCCTCGAGCGGCAAGCCGGCTGAGTCGTGCCACGCAGCGGCATCATCACAGTGCGCAGCGCCGAAGCCCATGCAGCATCGCACCTACACTGCCCGCCCATGCAATCACTCTGGATGCTGCTGGCCGCGCTGCTGTTTGCCGTGATGGGTCTGCTGGTCAAGCTCGTGTCGGCCGAGGTGCCGGTCAGCCAGGCCGTGTTCTTTCGAGGCGTGGTGGCGGCGCTGATCCTTGGCGGCTGGATGGCCTGGCGGCGTCTGGCCTTCGGCACGCCGCATGTGCGGCTGCAGGTGCAGCGCACGGCCAGCGGCGTGGCGGCGCTCACGCTCTTCTTCTACGCCATCAGCGTGCTGCCCCTGGCCACGGCCACGACACTGAACTACACCTCGCCGCTGTTCGTGGCCCTGTTCACCGTGCTGGCTGCGCTGGCCGCCGGGCGGCGCGATCTCCCCTGGGCACTGCTGGCCTGCATCGTGGCGGGCTTCGCAGGCATCGTGCTGTTGCTGCGCCCGGTGTTTTCGGGTGGTGACCCGGTCGCGGCCCTGCTCGGCCTGCTCTCGGGGTTGCTGTCGGCCCTGGCGTACTGGAACATCCGCGCACTGGGCAAGCTGGGCGAGCCGGAGTGGCGCACGGTGTTCTATCACTCGGCCGTAACAGCGCTGGTGGGTCTGACGGGCATGCTGCTGTTCGGCATGGTGTGGCCCTCGGCGCGGGCCTGGGCCATGCTGCTGGCCATCGGCGTGATGGCACTGGGTGCACAACTGGCCATGACGCGGGCCTTCTCGCGCGGCAAGACCCTGCTGACCAGCAGCCTGCAGTACACGGTCGTGGTGTTCTCGACCCTGCTGGGTGTGTGGATCGCCGGCGATACCCTGGGCGCCACGGCGCTGATGGGCATCGGCATCGTCCTGGCGGCCGGGGTGATGGCCACACTCGTTACCATCCGCGCCGCCACACCGATGGCGCCCGCCCGGGACGCTGCACCGAGCCACCGGGCTTCGCTCCCCACAAAGGAAACGATGAATGTTTCAAACGCTGATTAGCGCCACGGCGCTGCGCAAGCTGCTGGCCAGCGGCGCAGATGTGGCTGTCTTCGACTGCCGGCACGACCTCATGGACGTGCAGCTGGGCCGCCGCCAGTACGCGGAGGGGCACATCCCCGGCGCGCGCTTTGCGCATCTGGATGACGATCTGTCGGCCCCCAAGACCGGCAGCAACGGGCGCCACCCGCTGCCCTCGCCCGAGAAGTTCGCGCAGTGGCTGGCCAGCCGCGGCGTGCACGACGGCATGCAGGTGGTGGTCTATGACGCCTCGGGCGGCATGTTCGCCGCACGGCTGTGGTGGATGTGCCGCTGGGTCGGCATCAGCTCGGTGGCCCTGCTGGATGGCGGCTGGCCGCAGTGGCTGCTGGCCGGCGGTGAGCGCAGCACCGAGGCGCCCGAACCTGCGCCGGGCACGGTCACGCTGGGCAGCCCGCTCGTGCACGCCGTGGACGTCAGCGCCGTCGAGGCCAACCTGCTGGAGCCGCGCTTTCATCTGCTGGATGCGCGCGCGCCCGAGCGCTTCCGCGGCGAGGTCGAACCGATCGATCCGGTGGCCGGGCACATCCCGGGCAGCAGCAACCGCTTCTTCAAGGACAACCTGGAGCCGGACGGGCGCTTCAAGCCGGCCGATCAGCTGCGCAGCGAGCTGCAGGCCGTGCTGGGCGACACACCGGCGGACCAGTGGGTGATGAGCTGCGGATCGGGGTCGACGGCCTGCCACAACGTGCTGGCCATGGAGATTGCCGGTCTGGGCACGCCGCCGATGTACGCCGGCAGCTGGAGCGAGTGGGTGGCCGACCGCACCCGCCCGGTCGCCAAGGGCTAATAATTCACTTTCGGACCGATTTTTCCACCGTTTTAACATGCCACTTTCCGCACAGATCGCGCGGAAAGTGACCAGATGACTGCCCGAAAATCAGTCGAATTCGGCCAATCAGTGCGCGTGCGGCACGAGCATATGCGCGCCCACGATGAAAGCCACGCCCAAACCCATCAGCGCCACATCGGCAAAGTAGCCGCGCTCGCGGCTTGAGCGATTCACGAAGGGAATCAGGTCGCTCATGGCGATGTAGATGAAACTCGATGCCGCCAGCATGATCACGTAGGGCAGCGCCTCCTGCGCAGTGTCCAGCAGGAAGTAGCCCAGCACGCCGCCGGCCACGCTCATCAGGCTCACCAGCATGTTGAAGGCGAAGGCCCGCGTCTTGGAAAAGCCGTTCGACAGCAGGATCATGAAGTCGCCGATCTCCTGCGGGATCTCGTGGGCGGCGATCGACAGTGCGGTCAGCATGCCCAGCTTCCAGTCGATCAGGAAGGCCGCGGCAATGAGGATGCCGTCGCAGAAGTTGTGCAGGCCGTCGCCGATCAGGATCAGGTAGCCCCCGGGCCCGGCCTCGCGGGCGTTGAAGCCATGGTCATGATGATGACCGTCGTGTTCGTGGTGGTGGCTGTGCCGCAGCAGCATGGTCTTCTGCAGCATGAAGAACAGGAAGATCCCGCCCAGCAGCACGGCAAACAGGTGGCGCACGTCGGCCTGGCTCTGCGTGGCCTCCGGGATCAGGTGCAGCAGAGCCGCCGCCAGCAGCACACCGATGGCAAAGCTCACCATGCGCTCCACCACCTTGCCCAGCATGGTGTAGGCAATCAGGCCCGCGAGCATCATGCTCAGGGCGCCGGAGGCGAGCGTGGCCAGGATGATGGCGGTCAGTGTGTTCATGGGTGCGGTCGGTGCGCGTCAGGTCCGCACCGGAATCAGCCTCGAAACAAAAAGCGCGCCGGGTGAGCAGCGCGCTTCAAGCAATGCCGAAAGTATAGAAAAGCTGTCAAGCCCTGCGGAAGTTCGGGGCTGCACCGCAGCGCAAGCCGCCACGGCGCAATGCCTCAGGCGACGCCGTGGGTCTTGAACCAGGCGAGGCAGCGCTTCCAGCCGTCTTCGGCTGCGTCCTTGCGGTAACTCGGCCGGTAGTCGGCATGAAAGGCGTGCGGCGCCTGGTCATAGACCTTGAACTGGCTGGCCTTGGCTGCAGGATTGGCGGCGCTCTTGAGTGCATCCTCCATCTTCCAGACCGTGTCCATGGGGATCCCGGTATCGGCCTCGCCATACAGGCCCAGCACGGGTGCATTGAGTTCGCCCACCACATCGAGCGGATGACGCGGCGTGAGCGCAGTGCCCTGGCCCACCAGCCGGCCGTACCAGGCCACGCCTGCCTTCACGGTCTTGCTGTGGGCGGCGTACATCCAGGTGATGCGCCCGCCCCAGCAGAAGCCGGTCACGCCCACGCGATCGCTGCCATCCCCGGCACGCGCCCAGGCCACCACGGCGTCCAGATCGCTCATGACCTGTGCATCGGGCACCTTGCTGACGACTTCACTGATGAGCTTGGCGATGTCGGTATAGGGCTTGGGGTCGCCCTGGCGAAAGTAGAGCTCGGGCGCAATCGCCAGGTAGCCCTGCTTGGCGAAGCGGCGTGCCACATCGGCAATGTGTTCGTGCACACCAAAGATGTCCTGCACCACCAGCACCACGGGCAGGTTCTTCTTGCCTGCGGGTTTGGCGGCATACACCGGCAGATCGCCCGTGGGCGTCTTGACCTTGGCCCAGCCGGCCTCCAGGCCCTGGGTGTCCGTCGCGATCATGGTCTGGGCGGTGACCGGGAGGGTGGCCGCTGCAAAACCGACGCCGACGCTGCCGCCGACAAAGGCGCGGCGCGAAAGCTTCAGTTCGGGGCGCAGTGCGTCGTAGTCCTTCACGAGATCCATGCTTGCCTCCTGGATGAACAGAGTGGCGAAGCCTACGCCGGTTCGGCGCGCCGGGCGAGCATCCGGCGACTGCTCCGGCGGCCGCGGCGCGCCGGTGCGCCCGTGCACGCAGGTGATCAGAGCACGCTGATGGTCAGGCGCCCTTCAAATTCATCGCCCGGGTCCAGGGTGATCGGCCGGCTCACACACACCGGCTCCACGCACACGAAGCGCTGCCAGTCTTCCGGCGGCAGATCGGCGATCTTGGCCGCACCAGCCTCCCCCGGATTCCAGATCATCCATTCGGCAAAGCCCTCGGAGGACAGCTCGAGCGTCCGGCCTGGCTGCACGAGGGTCAGGTCCTCGCTGTCATGCACGAGCACCTCCACCTCGCGACCATCAAAGGCCAGCGGGGTGTCCTTGGGCAGCTCCAGCTTGCGCCTGCCGATGCGGTCGGTCATCCAGCGACCGGACAGGCCATCCACCCACGAAGCCGTGAGTGCCGTGGTGGCGAAGTAGGGGTGCAGACCGCCGGTCCACCCGACGCTGTCGGTGCCGACGTTCTTGATGGTGAGCGTGATCTCCAGGCTGTCTTCGTCGGCCTCGCCCCGCACCGTGAGCTCGGCCTGCCCGGGCCAACGCGGGTCGGCATTCGGCCCCAGGGTCAGATCGGCGCGGAACTCGCTGTCGTCCGGGGCCGCGGCCACGTGCCATTCGCGCGTCCGCACGAGACCATGCTTGGGCAGGCGACCGGCATCGGAGAACTGCGGGAACAGCACCGGCACGCCGCCGCGAATCGGCGCGCTGCCGTCAAACACGGCCTTCGGGCTGGTGTAGAAGAGTTCGCCGTAGTTGCGCAGGCGGCAGGCCATGATCTGCCCGCCCAGCGCCGTGCCCTGCAGGCCGGCGCCCGCGCCGACCGCAGCCATCTTGAACTTGAAGTCGAAGAGCTTGCCGCCGATCACTTGGCGCCTCCGCCCTTCCTTCTCGGCGACGGCTTGGCCGCACCCTTGGCGGGATAGCGCTTGAGCCAGTCGAAGAATTCGGCATACCAGAGCTTGCTGTTGCGCGGCTTGAGGATCCAGTGGTTCTCGTCCGGGTACCAGACCAGACGCGCGTCAATGCCCTGTGCCTTGAGGGTGCTGTAGTAGGCCAGGCCCTGGGCATCGGGCACGCGGTAATCGAGCTGGCCGTGGATGACCAGCGTGGGCGTGCTGAAGTGCCTGGCAAATGCGTGCGGGCTTTGCTGGTGCACCTTGCTCATGTCGTCCCAGTACCAGGCGCCGAGCTCCTTCTTGAACCACTCGGCGCCGTCGCTGGCGAACATGCTGACCCAGTCGTAGCAGCCGGCATGGCAGACATAGGCCTGGTAGCGGCCGGGTTTGCAGTGCCCGTTCATCCACGCCACCATGTAGCCGCCGTAGCTGCCGCCTGTGGCGTACACGCGGCTCGCGTCGATGTAGGGCTTGGCCAGCATGTGGTCAGTGGCAGCCTCGACGTCCTGCAGCTCGAGCTCGCCCCAGCGGTGCGTGATGCTGTCCTTGTAGTCGAAGCCGAAGCTCGTGGAGCCGTGATAGTTCACGCACACCACCACGTAGTCCTGCGTGCCGTTGCCGCTGGCAAAGACCTGGTTGTTCCAGCGATAGTGGAAGGTGTCGCCACTGGCCGTGTGCGGACCGCCATGGATGCTGTGCAGCAGCGGGTACTTCTTCTTGGCATCGAAGCCCGGCGGGTAGATCACCCACATCTGCGCATCGGTGCGCTTGCCGTCGATCTTCGCGCCCTTGTAGCTCACGCTCTCGTAGGGGCCGAACTTGAAGGCCTTGAGCAGCTCGTCGTTGAAGCGCTCGAGGCGCTTCGGCGTGCCTTCGGCATCAAGGACATGGAGCCGATCCGGGTGGATCATGCTGTCTGCCGTGTAGACGAGCTGGCCGGCACTCACCGAGAAACCGTGCACCCAGCCACCCTGCACCAGCACCTTGGGCGTGCGGGTCTTGAGATCGAAGCGCCAGAGGTGACAGCGACCCAAGTCCTCGGCCATGCAATACAAGGCATCGCCTTCCGTGCTCCAGGCAGGCACGCCCACCACTTCACGGTCCCACTTGGCCGACAGAGCCTGCCAGCGGCCGCTGACCGCATCGACCATGCCGAGCAGCGCCGGTGCGGTATGCCGCTTGCCGGAATGCGCGACGACGACCGCGAGCTGCTTGCCATCCGCGGCATGCACCGGGTGCCGGAAGTCCCAGTCCTTGTCCTGCACCAGCAGGCTGACCTTGCGCGTCTTCACGTCGATGCGCGACAGCGCAAAGGTGTTCAGGATGCGCTTGACGGGCAGCGGATCATGGCTGAAGACGATGTGCTTGCCGTCGGGGCTGATGTCATAGTCGGCGGCGCTCGCATCGGCCCGGCCGAGCTCAAGCCCACTGCCCTCGAAGAGATCGGTCACCTTGCCGGTGGCAACGTCCACCACGTGCAGGTGAATCGCGCGCCCCATGGGCAGATTGTGGTCCCAGTAGCGGTACCAGTGCTCCTCGGTGACGTAGGCACTTTCCTTGCGGTCCTTGAAGGCCTTGTGGGCCTTGGCCTGCGCCTTGTCGCCCTTCTCTAGCGGCCAGACCCAGGACAGGAAGGCGATGCGCTTGCCATCCGGAAACCACTTGATGCCGAACACGCCGGGCGCATAGTCGGTCACGCGGCGGGCTTCACCACCGTCCGGCGCAATCACGTAGAGCTGGGCGCTGTCGTCCTTCTTGCCCTCCTGCTCGCGCTTGGCGACGAAGGCAATCAGATCGCCGCGCGGGCTCCAGGCCGCCTCGCCGTCCTTCTCACCGCAGGCCGTGAGCTTGCGCGGGTCACCGCCGAAGGTCGAGAACAGCCACAACGAGCTTGTGCTCTTGTTGGCCTGCATGTCGTAGCGCGTGACGCTGGCCACGGCCTGTGCGCCATCCGGCGAGAGTTTCGGCGCACCGATGCGCTCGATCTTCCAGAGGTCTTCCACCGTGATGCGTTGCTTGCTCATGCCGTCTCCGTGTTCTGCACCGCCCGGTGGCGGCGCGCGTCTGTGTCTTGCTCTCCTGGCGCTAGTGCGCCTCTTCCCAGTTCGCACCCTCGCCCACTTCGGCCAGCAGCGGAACATCCAGCACCGCCACGCCCGCCATGCGCTGCGGCACCTGCGTCTTCATCAGTGCGAGTTCCGCCTCGGGGACTTCGAGCACAAGTTCATCGTGTACCTGCATCACCATTCGGCTTTGCAGGCCTTCGCGATGCAGCCAGCCCGAGATGTCGACCATGGCCATCTTGATCAGGTCGGCCGCGGTGCCCTGCATCGGCGCATTGATCGCAGCGCGCTCGGCACCCTGACGGCGCGGCCCGTTGGGGCTGTTGATCTCCGGCAGCCAGAGGCGGCGGCCGAAGACGGTCTGCACATAGCCATGCTGCTTGGCCTCGACGCGGGTGCGCTCCATGTAGGCAGCCACGCCGGGGTAGCGGGCGAAATAGGTATCGATGTAGTGCCGCGCGGCGTCGCGCTCGATGCCCAGGTTCGACGCCAGGCCGAAGGCACTCATGCCGTAGATCAAACCGAAGTTGATGACCTTGGCGTAGCGCCGCTGCTCGCTCGTCACGGCATCGCGCGCCACGCCAAAGATCTCGCTGGCAGTGGCGCGGTGCACGTCCTCGCCCTGGGCGAATGCGCGCTTCAGGGATGCATCGCCGGAGATATGCGCCATGATGCGCAGCTCGATCTGGGAGTAGTCGGCGCTGATGATGCGCTTGCCCGGCGGTGCCACAAAGGCCTCGCGGATCTTGCGGCCTTCCGCCGTGCGTACCGGAATGTTCTGCAGATTCGGATCGCTGCTGGACAGGCGCCCCGTGACCACCGCCGCCTGCGCGTAGTGCGTGTGCACCCGCCCCGTGGCGGGGTGGATCATCTTGGGCAGCTTGTCGGCATAGGTGCTCTTGAGCTTGGCCAGACCGCGATATTCCAGAATGACCTTGGGCAGCGGAAAGTCCTCGGCGAGCTTGGTCAGCACTTCTTCATCGGTGCTCGGCGCGCCGGTGGCGGTTTTCTTCACCACCGGCAGCTTGAGCTTGTCGAAGAACAGCTCGCCGAGCTGCTTCGGGCTGTTGAGATTGAAGGGCTGGCCCGCCTGCTCGTAGGCCTGCTGCTCGAGCGCCAGCATCTGCACGCCCATGGCATGGCTGTGGTCAGCCAGGCGCTGCGCATCGATGCACACCCCAGTGCGCTCGATCTCGAACAGCACCGGCTGGCAAGCCAGCTCCAGTGCATAGATGCGCGCCAGGCCGCTGTCGGCCTGGATGCGCGGCCACAGGCGCTGATGGACCTGCAGGGTGAGATCGGCGTCCTCGGCGCTGTACTCGGTGGCCCGCTCGATACTGACTTCGTCGAAGCCGATCTGGTTGGCGCCCTTGCCGCACACCTCCTCGTAGCTCAGGCCCTTGCGGGACAGCCAGCGCTCTGCGAGCGCATCGAGGCTGCTGCTCTTGTGGCTTTCCAGCACGTAGCTCGCGAGCATGGTGTCGTGCACCACGCCGGCCAGCGCCACGCCGTGGTTGGCCAGCACATGCATGTCGTACTTGGCATGCTGCAGCAGCTTGGGGCGCGCTGCATCCTCCAGCCAGGGCTTCAGACGCGCCAACACCTCGTCAAACGGCAGCTGGGCGGGCGCGCCGGGATAGCGATGCGCGAGCGGGATGTAGCAGGCATGGCCGGCTTGCACGCACAGGCTGATGCCGACCAGCCGCGCCTGCATCTCCTCGATGCTGGTGGTTTCCGTGTCCAGGCTCACCAGTTCCGCCGACTGGATGCGGCTGAGCCAGGCATCGAAGGCCTCCCAGGTGAGCACGGCTTCGTAGCGGGCGTCGGCCTTGCCGGGTCCGGGTGCAGGCGCGTCGTCCTGCACGCGCGCGTCGCCCCTGGGGATGGCCTGCGCATCGCCGGTGAGCTCGCGCAACAGGCTGCGCAGGCCGTAGCGATCCGACAGCGCCGCCAGGGCCTCGAGATCGACGGGCATGGCATCCAGGCCGTCGATCTCGATGATGCCGGGGACGTCGCGCTTGACCGTGAGCAGTTCGCGCGTCACCGGGAACAGCGGCAGCGCCTTGCGCAGGTTCTCGCCCACCACACCCTTGATCGAATCGGCCTGGGCGATGATGTCATCCAGCGTGCCGTACTCGGTGAGCCACTTGACCGCGGTCTTGGGGCCGCACTTTTCCACACCCGGCACGTTGTCCACGCTGTCGCCGATCAGCGCCAGATAGTCCACGATGCGCTCCGGGGGCACGCCGAACTTGGCGATCACGCCCAGGCGGTCGAGCTTCTCGTTGCTCATCGTGTTGACAAGCGTGACGTGGTCGTCGACCAGCTGGGCAAGGTCCTTGTCACCGGTGGAGACGATGGTCTTCCATCCCGCCTGGGTCGCCTGATGGGCGTAGGTGGCGATCACGTCATCGGCCTCGACGCCCTCGATCGCCAGCACCGGCCAGCCCAGCGCGGCCACGGCGGCGTGGATCGGTTCGATCTGGGCGCGCAGGTCCTCGGGCATGCTCGGCCGGTTGGCCTTGTACTCGGGATAGAGATCGTCCCGGAAGGTCTTGCCCTTGGCGTCGAACACGCAGGCCAGGTGCGTGGCGCTGGGGTAATCTGCCCGCAGGCGCTTGAGCATGTTGATGATGCCGTACAGCGCCCCCGTAGGCTCGCCGGCCTTGTTGCGCAGATCCGGCATGGCATGGAACGCGCGATACAGGTAGCTCGAGCCGTCCACAAGGAGCAGGGTCTTATCCATGGCACAGGATGTTAAGGGCAATGGCAACCACAAGCCGCTGCCGCCAAAGCTGCGCGCCATCGACAACGCCGAACGCGCCACCATGCGCAAGGCGCGCGAGAGCTGGCATCTCTTCGGCATCCTTGCCGAGTTCGTCGAGAGCGCCGAAGCGCTTTCCGAAGTCCGGCCGGCGGTGTCGATCTTCGGATCGGCACGCGTCAAGCCGGACCACCCGTACTACCAGACCACCGTGGAACTGGCGCGCCTGCTCTCGGATGCCGGCTTTGCCGTCATCACGGGCGGCGGCCCCGGCATCATGGAAGCCGGCAACGTGGGGGCCTTCGCCGGCGCATCCCCCTCGGTGGGCCTGAACATCGAACTGCCCCACGAACAGCACGGCAACCCGCACCAGAACATCTCGCTGCGCTTCCGGCACTTCTTTGCCCGCAAGGTCGCCTTCGTGAAGTACGCGAACGCCTTTGTGATGATGCCCGGCGGCTTCGGCACGCTCGACGAGCTCTGCGAGGTGCTGACCCTCGTGCAGACCGGCAAGGCACGCCGCATGCCGATCATCCTCGTGGGCAGTGCCTTCTGGGCCGGTCTGATCGACTGGATCCGCAACACCCTGCTGGCCGAGAAGATGATCAGCCCGGAGGACATGCATCTCATCCAGGTCATCGACGAACCGCAGGCTGTGGTCGATGCGATCTTCGCGTTCTACGAGAACCGCGGCTTCGGCATGACGCCGCGTGAGCGCGAGCTCATGCTGCAGCTCTGAACGGCTCCCAACCACCTCACAACCCCCACACCTTCAGGGACGGCATGGCGGTCTACACCTCGCTGGATGTCGCAAACTGCGAAGCGCTGCTGGCGCACTACGACGTCGGCCACTATCTGCGGCATGTCGGCATCGGTGCCGGCATCGAGAACACCAACTACTTCCTCGACACCGATCGCTCGCGCTGGGTGCTCACGGTGTTCGAGCGCCTCACGGCCGCACAGCTGCCCTACTACCTCGAACTGGCGGAGCATCTGGCGCGTCAGGGCCTGCCCGTCCCGGCGCCGCAACGCACGGTCGCCGGCGAGCTGATCGTCACGCTCAAGGGCAAGCCGGCGGCACTGGTACAGCGCGTGCCCGGCCAGGATGTGCTCTGGCCGAACGCCGACCACTGCGCCCAGATGGGGACTGTGCTGGCCCGGATGCATCTGGCCGGCCGCCTGTTTCCTCGCGCCCAGCCGAACCTGCGCGGGCTGCCCTGGATCGCCAGCCAGCTCGAACCCCTGGCACCGCATCTGCCCGCCGATCTGCGAACCCTGCTGGCCGAGGAAGTGGCCGCCCAGCAGACCTTTGCCGCGCAGGGCGCCAGCCTGCCCGCCGGGCCGGTGCATGCGGACCTGTTCCGTGACAATGCCCTGTTCGAGGCCGGCCGGCTGTCCGGCATCATCGACTTCTACTTTGCAGGCAACGACACCTGGCTGTTCGACTTCTGCGTGACCTTGAATGACTGGTGCATCCACCAGGACAGCGGCGAGCTCGACCGGGACCGGGCGCGGGCTTTCGGCAGCGCCTATCAATTTGTTCGGCCGTTCAACGACGCAGAGGTGGCCGCGCTGCCGCTGATCGCCCGTCTGGCCGCCCTGCGCTTCTGGGTGAGCCGGCTCTCGGACTGGTACATGCCCCGGGAAGCTGCACTGCTGACCCCGAAGGATCCCACACACTTCGAACGGATATTGCGCGCACGGCAAAATTCGCCCCTGTCACTTGCAGATCTCTCATGAGCAACATCTCGATTCGACAGGTTCCTGCCTCGCACGGCGTGCAATGGATCAAGCGCGGGCTGGCCATCATGATGGCGCAGCCCCTGGCCGTTCACGGCGCGTTCTTCTTCTACCTGCTCAGCACCCTGCTGCTGCAGCAGGTGCCTGTGCTCGGCGGTCTGCTGCCGGCGCTGATCGCACCCGCGCTCGTGGCCGGCGTGATGACCGTGATCCGGGCTGCCGCGACGCAATCCACCCCGTCGGCCGGGCAGCTCATCATCGGCTTCCGTGATCCGGGGGCTCGCACGCAGCTGCTGATGGGCGGTGTGCTTTACCTCGTGGGCTTCTTCGTCGCCATGGCGGCCAGCGCGCTGGGCGACGGCGGCATGCTCTTCGGCGGAGCCATCCTGGGCAAGCCGATCGACGCCAGCCCCGAAAACATCAACACCCTCACGCTGGCGCAGTTCATTGCGCTGGCCGCGCTCATGCCCACGGTGTTTGCGTTCTGGTTCGCCCCGCAGTTCATGGTCTGGCACGGCATGGGCTTTGCCAAGGCCTGCTTCTTCAGTTTCTTCGGCTGCCTGCGCAACTTTGCCGCGATCATCATCATGTTCGGCAGCTTCCTGGTCATCCTGCTCATCGGCGCCCTGGTTGCCTCGCTGTTCGCGATGATCTTCGGCTCGCAGGGCGTGGCCACGGTCCTGATGGTGCCGATCGGCCTGTTCTGCCTGGTGCTGGTGTTCTGCACCTTCCATGCAAGCTACGAGGACGTGGTCGTCATCGCCCCCGAGCAACCTGCCCCAGAGCACCAGCCAGGTGATGCGACGCCGTGACCTGATTGCCACCAGCCTGCTGCTGCTCACCGTGCCCGGCACGCGAGCGGCAGGCGGCAACATCGTGCGCCTGCGCGGCGACGTGCTCGTCAACGGCAGCCGGCTCTACCCGGACGGCTGGATCCAGACCGGCGACACCGTGGAGACCGGGCCGGCCTCCGCTGTGGTGTTCACCATCGGCGACACCGCACTCTGGATGCGCCCGCAGACGCGCATGACCGTACACCGTGGCTACAGCATCAATGCCGTGTCGGGCCTGCGTATGGTCACGGGCGCTGTGCTGGCCGTGTTCGGCAAGCTGCCCGGCGCGCGCGGTGCCACACGCCACCTGAGCACACCCACGATCACGGTGGGCATTCGCGGCACCGGCATCTACATGGAGCAGGAGCGCAACGACAACACCTACTTCTGCAACTGTTATGGCGAAGTGGACGTCGGTCTGAACACGGCGCCGGGCGCACGCGAACGGCTGCAGGCGCAGTACCACGCCAGCCGCACCTTCTTTACTGAGCCCCGGCGCGGTGTGATCTCGGAGATCACCCCGCCCAGGAACCACGAGGATCAGGAACTGGAGTTCCTGGCCAGTCTGATCGGCCAGCAGACGGCGTGGCAGATCACCGGCCAGCGCGGCCCCAAGGACGGGCGCGGCCAGTTCTACCGCTAGGGCGCTGCGGTGGCGCCGCCAGCTCGGCGCCACCCGCATCAGGCGCTAGAAGCGCGATCGCAGACCCAGCACCACACTGCGTCCCGGCTGCGGCGCCTCATCCTTCAGGAATGAAGTGTGCAGTCGATAGGCTTCGTTGGTCGCATTGCGAACCAGGGCGAACAGTTCCGTATCGACGCCCATAGCGCGGATACGCCAGCTCGCATCCAGATCCAGACGCGTGTAACCCGCAGTCGGCGTCTCGACCAGGGAGACCCGGTTCTGGGCGGATACACGAGTGATGTTGCCGCCCAGCTTGAACACTGCCACGGAGTAGCGCAGCCCGACGCCGAGGCGCTGCGGCGCAATCCGCGGCACGGGGCTGCCATCGGCCAGGGTTGCACGCACGGTGTCGCCAAAGACCCGTGCGGTCAGCCCCGCCAACGGTGTGTCGGCCAGCAGTTCGAACTCCGCGCCGCGGAAGCGCGCGCTGGTCTGCACATACTGCAGGAAGACAAACTCACCCGCTGGATCCACGGTGCCTGCCTCGTCCACCCGGTCGGCCACACCATCGCCGTTTGCGTCGACAAATTGCCCGAACACGTAGTTGGAGAATCGCTGCTCGAACAGGCTGACGCTGCCACGCACCGGCCCGTCGACCTTGCGCAGGGTCAGGTCCACGGCACGCGAACGCTCCTTGCGCAGATTGGGGTCACCCACTTCGAAGGTGGCCGTGGCCTCGTGCGGCCCGTCGGTGTACAGCTCCGAAGGGGTTGGCGCGCGCTCGTTGCTGGAGAGGGTCAAACCTGCGTTCAAACCCGGCGCAAACCGCCACAGCCCTCCCGCCGACACAGACATCAGCTTGAAGCTGCGGGCGGGATTGCTCGTGGAAGCCTGTGTGGGACGATGCTCTTCACGCTCCGTGCGCAGACCCAGATCTAGCGCGAAGGCGCCAAAGTCTCGCTCTTCGACAAGCGCCAGAGCGTCGGCCTGAGTCTTCACGGGTTCAACGATCTCCACATCGCCCGAGGGCGACAGCGCCGAGAAGTCACGCCGTTGCGCCTGCAGAACCAGCGTGCCGCGCCAGCCGGCCAGAGGCGCATGCTTGAACTCGGCGCGGGCTTCTGTGGCGTCGTTCTTGAAGGTCACTGCCACCGCACGGGCCGGCAGTTCGATCTCGCTGTGCTCATAGGTGGTATGCGCCAGGCGAAACGTGGCGGTCTCCAGCCAGCCGTTTCCGCTGTAGCGCGCCAGCAGGTCGCCACGCCGCTGCTTCATGTCCAGGAAGGCTTGTTCAGCCGGCACGCCATAGGTGCTGCGCTCGTCCTGGACGGATGCGCCGACCAGCCAGCGATCGGCGACAAAGCTTGCCCCCAGTCCGTATTCGCGGTTGTCGGTGTCGCTGTTGGGCAGGCGTCCTGAGAAGGAGGCTGGATCATTCTTGATGGACAGGCCGGAGAAGGTGTAGTCGTCGGTGCGCGCCTTCAGGGCATCCACGTGCCACGCGAACCGGTCGGCGCCGCCGTTGAGTTCGAGCGCGCCGCTGCGTTCACCCGTGCCTGAGGCGGCGCGCAGCTGCAGCTCGCCGCCGAGTGCGGCCGGGACCGTCAGCGGAATGCGCCGATTGACCACATTCACCAGCCCGCCAATGGCCCCCGAGCCATAGAGCAGGGTCGCGGGCCCACGCAGCACTTCCACCTGGGTGGCATTGAGCGTCTCGGTGGCCACGCGATGATCCGGCGAGAGGACGGAGACGTCGGCCACGCCGAGCCCGTTCTCCAGCATCTGCACCCGCGGACCGTCCTGGCCGCGGATGATCGGGCGGCCGGCACCCGGCGCAAAGCCGCTCGTGGTCACGCCCGGCAGCGCGGA
>DASSQC010000252.1:0-2171 GCA_035702705.1 Burkholderiaceae bacterium
CGTACGTGGCCTGCGCATGCTCGGCGCCGTGGTGGATTTCATCGTGCCCAACCGTTTCGAGACGGGCTACGGCCTGTCCCCGGACGTCGTGAAGCTGGTCGAACAGCATCCGCGGCTGGGCAAGCCCGACTGGATCATCACCGTCGACAACGGCATTGCGAGCGTGGATGGCGTGGATGCCGCCAATGCAGCCGGCATCCGTGTGCTGGTCACGGACCATCACCTGCCCGGCCCGCACCTGCCGCGTGCGGCCTGCATCGTGAACCCCAATCAGCCGGGCTGCGGCTTTCCGAGCAAGCATCTGGCCGGGGTAGGCGTGATGTTCTACGTGCTTCTGGCCACTCGCGCCGAACTGCGCGTACGCGGTCGGTTTGACGAGACCACGCAGCCGCGCCTTGACCGGCTGCTTGATCTGGTGGCTCTGGGCACGGTGGCCGACGTCGTCCGGCTGGACGCCAACAACCGCCGGCTGGTGGCCCAGGGCATTGCACGCATGCGCAGCGGCCAGATGCAGCCTGGCGTGGCCGCGCTGTTCAAGGTGGCAGGCCGCAATGCGGCAACCGCCAATACCTTCGACCTGGGGTTTGCGCTCGGCCCGCGCATCAATGCCGCCGGGCGTCTGGCGGACATGAGCCTGGGCATTGCCTGCCTGCTGACCGACGACGGGGCCGAGGCCCTGCGGCTGGCGCAGCAGCTGGACAGCATCAACCGGGAACGCCGCGATATCGAGGCCGAGATGCAGGACGTCGCACGCCTGGTGATCGAGCAGGACGGTCTGGGCGACCGCGCCGGCATCGTGCTCTATGACGCCGCCTGGCACCAGGGCGTGGTTGGCATCGTGGCTGGGCGGATCAAGGAACGCTTCTGGCGCCCGACGATCGCCTTTGCACCGGCGGTGGATGCGCCGACGGGCGGGGCGATGGAGCTGCGCGGCTCCGGCCGCTCGATTCCCGGCCTGCACCTGCGTGATGCGCTGGACCTGGTGGCCAAGCGGCTGCCCGGCGTGATCCGCAAGTTCGGCGGACATGCCATGGCCGCGGGCCTGACGATTCTCGATCAGCATGTCGAACTCTTCGGGCAGACCTTCGAGGCTGTGTGCCGGGAGTGGCTCGATGAGGCCGCGCTCACGCGACGGCTGGAGACCGACGGCCCCCTGCCGCTGCAGATGATGCAGCCGGAGACAGCCGATCTGATCGATGCGCAGGTCTGGGGCCAGGGCTTTGCCGCGCCGGTCTTCTGTGACACCTTCGAGGTCCTGAACCAGCGCCTGCTCAAGGACAAGCACCTCAAGCTGGCGTTGCGCAAGGGCAATGCAGGCTTCGACGGCATCTGGTTCAACCACGCAGACTCGCTGCCCCCACGGGCGCGCATCGCCTACCGGCTCGTGCACGACCGCTACATGGGCGCCAGCCGCCTGCAGCTGCAGATCGAGCACGCCGAGCCCGTCTGATGCATTGAGCGGACCCGTCCTCCGGCACGGGTAAACTCTCGGGTTTCCTCTCACAGACAGAAGAACACCGTGGAAGCCGAACGCATCAATGCCCTGTCGAACCGGATCGCCGACCTCGCTGCGCGAACGGCCGATCTACGGAGGTATCTTTGACTTCGATCACAAGCAATCGCGCCTGACCGAAGTCAATTCCGTTCTCGAAGACCCCAACATCTGGAACGACCCCAAGCGCGCCCAGGACCTGGGCAAGGAAAAGCGCTCACTTGAAGGCGTGGTCTTTCCGGTCACCACGCTCGAGGCCCAGCTCAAGGACGCCCGCGACCTCTTCGACCTCTCCGCCGAGGAGAACGATGACGCCACGCTGGAGGCCATCGAGCAGGACGTGGCCAAATCTGCTGCCATCGTCGAGGACCTCGAGTTCCGCCGGATGTTCAGCAACCCGGCCGACCCCAGCAACTGCTTCATCGACATCCAGGCCGGCGCCGGTGGCACCGAGGCCTGCGACTGGGCCAGCATGCTGCTGCGCCAGTACCTGAAGTACTGCGAGCGCAAGGGTTTCAAGGCAGAGATCCTCGAAGAAACCCCGGGCGATGTGGCCGGCATCCGTTCGGCCTCCATCAAGGTGGAAGGCGAATACGCCTTCGGCTTCCTGCGCACCGAAACCGGTGTGCACCGCCTGGTGCGCAAGAGCCCGTTCGACAGTTCGGGCGGCCGCCACACC
>DASSQC010000253.1:0-4720 GCA_035702705.1 Burkholderiaceae bacterium
ATACCACAAGGGCTTCTCCAGTGACGTGAGCACCCCCGGTGGTCCGGTGCACCTGAGCCTGGCCTTCAACCCCTCGCACCTCGAGATCGTCAACCCTGTGGTGGAGGGCAGCGTGCGCGCTCGCCAGGACCGGCGCGGCGACGAGTCCGGCCGCCAGGTCATGCCCGTGCTGGTGCACGGCGATGCTGCCTTCGCCGGCCAGGGCGTGGTGATGGAGACACTGAACCTCGCGCAAACGCGCGGCTACGGCACCGGTGGCACCATCCACATCGTCATCAACAACCAGATCGGCTTCACCACGAGCGATCCGCGCGACTCGCGCTCCACGCTCTACTGCTCGGACGTCGTCAAGATGATCGAGGCGCCGGTGCTGCACGTGAACGGCGACGACCCCGAGGCCGTCGTGCTGGCCACGCAGATCGCCGTGGACTTCCGCACCGAGTTCGGCAAGGACGTCGTCATCGACATCATCTGCTTCCGCAAGCTGGGCCACAACGAGCAGGACACCCCGAGCCTCACCCAGCCGCTCATGTACAAGAAGATCGGCCAGCACCCGGGTACCCGCAAGCTGTATGCCGACAAGCTCGAGACGCAGGGCGTCGTTCCCGCAGGCACGGGCGATGAGCTCGTCAAGCAGTACCGCGCCGCCATGGACGAGGGCCGCCATACCGAGGAAATCGTCCTCACCAACTTCAAGAGCAAGTACGCGGTCGACTGGACGCCCTTCCTGAACCGCAAGTGGACCGACTCGGCCGACACCGCAGTCCCCATCACGGAACTCAAGCGTCTGGCCGAGCGGATCACGACCACGCCACCCGGCTTCAAGGTGCACCCGATCGTCGAGAAGGTGCTGGCCGACCGCCGCGCGATGGGCAAGGGCGAGATCAACCTCGACTGGGGCATGGGCGAGCACCTCGCCTTTGCATCGCTTGTGGCCAGCGGCTACCCCGTGCGCATCACCGGCCAGGATTGCGGCCGCGGCACCTTCACGCACCGCCATGCCGTGCTGCACGATCAGGCCCGCGAGAAGTGGGACTCCGGCACCTACATCCCGCTGCAGAACGTGGCCGAGGGTCAGGCGCCGTTCACCGTGATCGACTCCGTGCTGTCTGAAGAAGCCGTGCTCGGCTTTGAATATGGCTACTCCACCGCCGAGCCCAACGCGCTGGTCATCTGGGAAGCGCAGTTCGGCGACTTCGTCAACGGCGCGCAGGTCGTGATCGACCAGTTCATCAGCTCCGGTGAAGTGAAGTGGGGCCGCGCCAGCGGCCTGACGCTCATGCTGCCGCATGGCTATGAGGGCCAGGGTCCCGAGCATTCCTCGGCCCGCCCGGAACGCTTCCTGCAGCTCTGCGCCGAGAACAACATGCAGGTGGTGCAGCCCACCACCGCCGCGCAGATCTTCCATCTGCTGCGCCGCCAGATGATCCGCCTGTTCCGCAAGCCGCTGGTCATCATGACGCCCAAGAGCCTGCTGCGCAACAAGGACGCCGGCAGCCCGCTGTCCGAGCTGGCCCGCGGCCACTTCCAGACCGTGATCGGCGAGCAGGACGCCACCATCAAGGCCGAGAAGGTCAAGCGCGTGCTGGCCTGCTCCGGCAAGGTCTACTACGACCTGGTCAACACCCGCAAGGAGCGGGGCGCAGACGACGTCGCCATCATTCGCGTCGAGCAGCTCTATCCCTTCCCGCACAAGGCCTTCGGCGAGGCGCTCTCCAAGTTCCCGAAGGCCACCGAGGTGGTCTGGGTGCAGGACGAGCCGCAGAACCAGGGCTACTGGTTCTTCGTGCAGCACCACCTGCTCGAGAACATGTCCGAGGGACAGAAGCTCGCATATGCAGGGCGCCCGGCATCGGCGTCGCCCGCCGTGGGCTACTACAGCAAGCACAACGAGCAGCAGAAGGCGCTGCTGGATCAGGCCTTCGCCAAGCTCAAGGGCTTCGTCCAGACCAAATAAGGCAGCAGGGGTACGGGCAGCGTGCATGCCGCGCTGCCCTTTGCCCCAGATACGCGAGGAGCGTGTTGCTGCCGGCGTGCCTGGTGAATGCCACCGGGCAGGGCGCAAGCAACGCTCCGACAAGAACTGAAGAAATCGGAGTCAATTCACATGGCAATCGTAGAAGTCAAGGTTCCCCAACTGTCCGAATCCGTGGCCGAAGCCACGATGCTCGCCTGGAAGAAGAAGGTCGGCGAAGCCGTTGCACAGGACGAGATCCTCATTGAAATCGAGACCGACAAGGTCGTGCTGGAAGTGCCCGCACCGGGCGCCGGCGTGCTCACCGAGATCATCAAGGGTGACGGCGCCACCGTCACGTCCGACGAACTGATCGCCCGCATCGACACCGCCGCCAAGGCGGGTGCCGTGGCTGCTCCGGCCGCTGCCCCGGCACCGGCTGCCGCAGCGAGCGCGCCCGCGCCTGCCGCTGCACCCGCTGCCGCTGCAGCCGGTGGTGTGGCCATGCCCTCGGCCGCCAAGATCATGGCCGACACCGGCGTGAACCCCGCCACGGTCACCGGCACCGGGAAGGATGGTCGCATCACCAAGGGTGACGCGCTTGCCGCCGCGGCCAACCCGCCGGCTGCCAAAGTGGCACCGCCCACCGCCGCCCAGGCCGTACCCGTGGCCGTGAGCACGGGCGCCGTGCTGCAGCCGGTGGCTGCGCCCATCAACGTGGCCGCCATCACCGAAGGCCGCCCCGAGCAGCGCGTGCCGATGAGCCGCCTGCGCGCCCGCGTGGCCGAGCGTCTGCTGCAGTCGCAGGCCACCAACGCCATCCTGACCACGTTCAACGAAGTGAATATGGCCCCCGTGATGGAGATGCGCAAGAAGTACCAGGAGAAGTTCGAGAAGGAGCACGGCGTGAAGCTGGGCTTCATGAGCTTCTTCGTGAAGGCCGCCGTGGCCGCGCTGAAGCGTTATCCGGTGCTCAACGCCTCGGTCGACGGCAACGACATCGTCTACCACGGCTACTTCGACATCGGCATCGCCGTGGGCTCGCCCCGCGGCCTGGTGGTGCCCATCCTGCGCAACGCCGACCAGATGTCGTTTGCCGACATCGAGAAGAAGATCGCCGAGTTCGGCGCCAAGGCCAAGGACGGCAAGCTCAGCCTGGAAGAGCTCACCGGCGGCACCTACTCCATCTCGAATGGCGGCGTGTTCGGCTCCATGCTCTCCACGCCGATCATCAACCCGCCGCAGTCGGCCATCCTGGGTGTGCACGCCACCAAGGACCGCGCCGTGGTGGAGAACGGCCAGATCGTGATCCGACCGATCAACTACCTGGCCATGAGCTACGACCACCGCATCATCGATGGCCGCGAAGCCGTGCTCGGTCTCGTGACCATGAAGGAAGCGCTGGAAGACCCGGCCCGCCTGCTGCTCGACGTCTGATGATCCCGGGGCTGCCCGGCAGCCCCAAGGCCGTGCGGAGCCTGCGCGCTTCGCACGTGCCAGCCCGCATGACGCCGCCCTGTGCCGGCGTCAGCGCATGGAGAACCGCGTGAAGAATTTTGATGTGATCGTGATCGGCGGCGGCCCCGGTGGCTACATCGCCGCGATCCGCGCCGCCCAGCTGGGCTTCAACACCGCATGCATCGATGCCTGGAAGAACGCCAAGGGCGCTCCGGCACCGGGCGGCACCTGCACCAACGTGGGCTGCATTCCGTCCAAGGCGCTGCTGCAGTCCTCCGAGCACTTCGAGCATGCCGCCCATGGCTTTGCCGAGCACGGTGTGGAGGTCAGCGGCCTGACGCTGAACCTGGCGCAGATGCTCAAGCGCAAGGACGAAGTTGTCGGCCAGAACAACGCCGGCATCCTGTTCCTGTTCAAGAAGAACAAGGTCAGCTTCTTCAACGGCCTGGGCTCGTTTGTGGCGGCCAAGGACGGTGGCTATGAGATCAAGGTCGAGGGCGCGGACGAAACGCTCTTTGCCAAGCAGATCGTCGTGGCCACGGGCAGCAACGCCCGCGCACTGCCCGGTGTGCCCTTTGATGAAGACCGCATCCTGTCGAATGACGGCGCGCTGCGCATTCCGGATGTGCCCAAGAAGCTGGGCGTGATCGGCGCCGGCGTGATCGGCCTGGAAATGGGCAGTGTGTGGCGCCGCCTGGGGGCGGAGGTCACCGTGCTTGAAGGCCTGCCCAACTTCCTGGGCGCCGTGGACGAGACCATCGCCAAGGAAGCGCACAAGCTCTTCACCAAGCAGGGGCTGAAGATCAGCCTGGGTGTGAAGGTGGGCGAGATCAAGACCACCAAGAAGGGCGTCACCGTCAACTACACCGATAGCGCAGGTAGCGCGCAGGTGCTGGAGTGCGACCGCCTGATCGTCTCGATCGGCCGCACACCCAACACCCAGGGCCTGAACACCGAAGCCGTGGGCCTGAAGCTCGATGAGCGCGGCTTCATTGCCGTGGATGATGAATGCCGCACCAATCTGCCCGGCGTCTGGGCGGTGGGCGATGTGGTGCGCGGCCCCATGCTCGCGCACAAGGCCGAGGAAGAGGGCGTGGCCGTGGCCGAGCGCATTGCCGGCCAGCACGGGCACGTCAACTTCAACACCATTCCCTGGGTCATCTACACCAGCCCCGAGATCGCCTGGGTCGGCAAGACCGAGCAGCAGCTCAAGGCCGAAGGCGTGGCCTACAAGGCGGGCTCCTTCCCGTTCGCCGCGGTGGGCCGTGCCGTGGCGATGGCCGAGCCCGCCGGCTTCGTGAAGGTCAT
>DASSQC010000254.1:0-2632 GCA_035702705.1 Burkholderiaceae bacterium
TTGGGACGCTCCTTCACCGCCGACGAAGGCCGGCCGGAAGGCAAGTTTGTGGTCATGCTCAGCGATTCTTTCTGGCGCAGCCGTTTCGGCGGTGACCGCAACATCATCGGCCAAACCATCAACCTCGACACTACCCCCCACACCATCATCGGCGTGCTGCCGGCGGGCGTGCAGTTCCCCTTTGTGGGCGAAGCTGAATTGTGGACACCGCGCTACTTCGAGCTGACCCTCATGCCGGCTCAGCGCCTGCGCATGGGTGTGGGATACCTTGAGCTTCTGGCGCGGCTGCGCCCGGGGACCACGCCGGCCCGCGCGCAGGCCGAACTGGCGGTTCTCAACCGGCAGTACCGCGAGCAGAACCCCACCGCGCCGGATGCCGGCCCGGAAGTGGTGATGACGGCTGAGCCCCTGCGCGACCTGGTAGTCGCCGGCGTGCGCAGCAAGGTTCTGATCCTCTCCGCCGCGGTGGCGCTGGTGCTGCTCATCGCCTGCGCCAATGTGGCCAGCCTGCTGCTGGCCCGCGCCCTGGCGCGCAGAAGGGAAATCGCCGTGCGCGCCGCCTTGGGAGCTAGCCGCGGCGACCTGGTCCGCCAGTTCCTGACGGAGAGCACGCTGCTGGGGCTGGCCGGCGGGATCTTCGGGATCGGCCTGAGCTGGCTGGCTATTCGCGCCCTGCTGGCCTGGGGCGCGGGCCAGCTTCCGCAGGGGATTCCCCTCGTCATGGACGGCAGCGTGCTCCTGTTCACGCTGCTGGTTTCGCTGGTCACCGGAATGCTGTTCGGCATTTTCCCCGCGCTGCAGCTCTCGCAAGCTGAGCCCAGCACATCGCTGCGCGAGGAAGGCCGCAGCGCCACCGCCGGTCACGCACGCGTCCGCACTATCAGCCTGCTGGTGATAGGCCAGGTTGCGCTCTCACTGTTGCTGCTGATCGGCGCGGGCTTGCTGCTGCGCAGCTTTGCTCGGCTGCTACGCGTCGAACCCGGTTTCGACGCTCACAACCTGCTCACCATGAACGTCTCTCTGCCCACAGTAAAGTACGCCAAGCCCGAACAGCAGGTCGCCTTCTTTGACGAAGTGCTGCGCCGCGTCTCCACGCTGCCGGGCGTGCGCCAAGCCGCCATTTCCGCCGCGCTGCCCCTGAGCTGGAAGCGGATCACCCCTCTTTTGCCGGAAGGCCAGCCCAACTTGCCCCTAGCGCAGCGGCCCTTCATTGATATTGAGGCCGTGAGCCCGCAGTGGTTCGACACCATGCGCGCACCCTTGCTTGCCGGGCGCCAGTTCACCGCCGCAGATAACGCCCAGGCCTCCAAGGTCCTCATCGTCAACCAGACCTTCGCTCACCGCTTCTGGCCCGGCCAGAACCCGGTCGGCAAGCGCGTAGTTGTGGGCCGCTGGCCACAGCCGGCGGAAGTGGTGGGTGTGTCCGCCGATGTGAAGAACCGCGGCCTGGCGCAGGACACGCAGGCCCAGGTCTACATTCCTTTTGCGCAGCTGCCCTGGGGCAACATGAACCTGCTGGTGCGGACGTCGGTCGCGCCGCTGAGCACGGCCGCCTCGGTACGGACGCAGATCTCGAGCGTGGACCCTGATCAGCCCGTAACAGACATTCAGACTGCGCACGAACTGATGGACAACTCGCTGGCGCAGCCGCGCTTCACCATGCTGCTGCTGGTGGCGTTTTCCGCTGCTGCCTTGGCTCTGGCCATAATTGGCGTTTACGGCGTGCTGGCTTATTCGGTGGCGCAGCGGCAGCACGAGTTGGGCATTCGCGTGGCGCTGGGAGCGGAGCGCGCCGATATCCTGCGCCTGGTAGTGCGCCAGGGACTGCTGCTGGCCGGCGCGGGAGTCGCCATCGGACTGGCCGCCGCGCTGCTTCTAACCCGGCTGATGTCGAGCCTGCTTTACAGAATCGGCGCGCGCGACCTCACCACCTTTGTGCTCGCCCCCGTTGCGTTTCTGTGTATAGCCTTGTTCGCCAGCTACCTGCCTGCCCTCCGCGCCACAGGCACCGATCCCATGGAAGCCCTTCGCGGCAGCTAGTCAGAGAAGATTCGGTAGAGACGTAACTCGTTACGGTAGCATTGAGCTTTTCGCGGCCGCTCCGCGCTACCCGCCAAGTCATTGAATCGGCGATGCTGCCGGCGGCGCTTCGCTTGCGAGTTGGTCCTGCTCGTCAACACTTGTCAAAATCTGAGAAAGTTTTTCGACCGCCGCCCGCTGCTGCGCCGGGATGGGCAGGGTGTAGATCTCGAGCGCGGTCGAGAGGTTGGAGTGTCCCAGCTGCGCCTGAGCATCTTTGATCGATCCTCCGGCCAGCTGAAAGTAGGTGGCGTGGGTGCGCCTCAGGGTGTGCCAGTTCAGCCACAGCGCCCCTATGGCGCGGCCCACTGGTTGTCAAATCGCGATCGAGCAGATTGCTGCCGCCGAAGGGGTTGCACACTCCTGTGGCTGCTGAAAAGGAACAAAAGCAGTAACTTCATTGAATTCTGGCGTCTGCGGCGAACGAACATTCAATAACTTAATCGGCACACCAAACCGGACATGAATTCGGCAGGAGCCAGCACTTCAAAGTGGCAGGCCGACGCGGTGCAGCAGCTCCTGAAAATGCGGGTCGCTTCGCAACGAGTCGAAT
>DASSQC010000255.1:0-2354 GCA_035702705.1 Burkholderiaceae bacterium
TCGGTACTGCTCGGACTCGCGCTGGTTGGCGGCCTCCTGGGCGCGTTCGTGCTCGCGCTCCTCTACCCGACGCTGCCCTCGCTCGACAGCCTCACCGACTACCAGCCCAAGATTCCGCTGCGGGTCTACAGCGCCGACGGCGCGCTGCTGGGCGAGTTCGGCGAGGAGCGGCGCTCCTTCATCCGCATCCAGGACACGCCGGAACACCTCAAGAAGGCGATCCTCGCCATCGAGGACGACCGCTTCTATGAACACGGCGGCATCGACTTCATGGGTGTGGCCCGTGCGGCGCTCTCCAACCTGCTGGGCGGCGCCAAGCAGGGTGCCAGCACGATCACGCAGCAGGTCGCACGCAATTTCTTCCTGTCCAGCGAGCAGACCTACAAGCGCAAGGTCTACGAGGCCTTGCTGAGCCTGAAGATCGAATCGGCGCTGACCAAGGACCAGATCCTCGAGCTCTATATCAACCAGATCTTCCTGGGCCAGCGGGCCTACGGCTTTGCCGCAGCAGCCAAGACCTACTTCGGCAAGGACATCCGCGAACTCTCGGTGGCCGAGGCCGCCATGCTGGCCGGCATCCCGAAGTTCCCGTCCTCGGCCAATCCGGTGGCCAACTTCAAGCGGGCTACCCAGCGCCAGCAGTACATCCTCGATCGCATGCGGCAGCTGGGCTACATCGACCAGGCCAGGTACGAGGCTGCCAAGAAGGAGCAGCTCGTCATCAAGCCCTCGCGGACCTACTTCGAGGCGCCGGGCGACTACGTGGCGGAGATGGCGCGCAAGCTCATCTTCGAGCAGTACGGCGACGAGACCTACACCCGCGGCATCAATGTCTACACGACGATCCTGAAGGACGATCAGACCGCCGCCTACAACGCCCTGCGCCGCGGCCTCATCGACTATGAACGTCGACATGGCTTCCGCGGACCGGAGGCCTTCGTCAATCTGCCGGCCGACAAGGCCAAGCGCGACGAAGCGATCGAAGCGGCGCTGGACGACATCGCCACCAGCGAAGACCTGCGTGCCGGCGTGGTGCTCGAGGTCAAGCCGCGTGAACTGAAGCTGCAGCTGGGCGACGGCGATGTCGTGACCGTCGGCGCGGAGGGCACCCGGTTTGTGCAGGCCGCCATGGCTGCCAACGCGCCCGCCGCGCGCGCCATCCGGCCGGGTGCAGTGCTGCGCCTGGGCAAGGACGCCAAAGGCAACTGGGAGATCCTGCAGATGCCCGAGGTCGAGGCAGCCTTCGTGGCCCTGAACCCCAACAACGGCGCGGTTCGCGCGCTGGTGGGCGGCTTCGACTTCAACCGCAACAAGTTCAACAACGTGACGCAGGCGCGCCGCCAGCCCGGTTCGAGCTTCAAGCCCTTCATCTACTCGGCCGCGCTGGAAAAGGGCTTCACGCCGGCCACGCTGATCAACGACGCACCGATCATCATTCCGGCCTCGGTCACGGGCAGCCAGGTCTGGGAGCCGAAGAACTACGACGGCAAGTTCGAAGGCCCCATGACCATGCGCCAGGCCCTGGCCAAGTCCAAGAACATGGTCTCCATCCGCCTGATGCAGGCCGTGGGCCCGCAGGACGCGCAGAACTGGGTGACCCGCTTCGGCTTCAACGCCGAGGACCACCCCGCCTACCTGACCATGGCCCTGGGCGCCGGCTCCACCAACCCCTGGGAGATGGCCGGCGCCTATTCGGTGTTTGCCAACGGCGGCTACCGCATCAACCCCTTCTTCATCTTCAAGGTGACCGACCAGCAGGGCAATGTGCTGATGCAGGCCAAGCCGCGTCTGGCTGGTGACGAGGCGAACCGCGCCATCGACGCGCGCAACGCCTACACCATGTGGAGCCTGATGCAGGGCGTGGTCAAGGCCGGGACCGCCACCAAGGCCCTGAGCCTGAAGCGCGGCGACATCGCGGGCAAGACCGGCACCAGCAACGATGCGCGCGACGCCTGGTTTGCCGGCTTCAACAACCAGATCGTTGGTGTGGGCTGGGTGGGCTACAGCGACAACCGCAGCCTGGGCGAGCGCGAGACCGGCGGGGGCGTCGCCCTGCCGATCTGGATCAGCTACATGGCCGCCGTACTGCCCAAGCTGCCGGAGATCCCCACCCCGGTGCCCGAGGGCCTGACGACCATCGGCAGCGAGATCTACTACGTCGAGAACATTCCCGGCCAGGGCGTCAGCTCGCTGGGCATGGGCGATCTGATGACCGACGAGCAGAAGAAGAAGGAAGAAGCGAAGGAACAGCTCTTCTAGAGCTGTTCCTTCGCTTCGCTGCTGATCACTACCCCTCCCCAACCCTCCACCGCGGCGCAAGCATGCGCCTTGGAAGCTTTGCGGCGCGAGGCGTG
>DASSQC010000256.1:0-3342 GCA_035702705.1 Burkholderiaceae bacterium
CCTAAATATCCAAGGCTTCCTGCGGAATTTCGCGCATCCAAAGCCGACTCCCATCGATTTCTATCCTCTCTTAATTTTGGCCGAAATCAACGGTCATTCGACAGGAACCACGCGGTTCTTGCCACTGCGCTTGGCGGCATACATGCCGGTGTCGGCACGGACGATGACCTCCGCAAGGCTTTCTCCCTCGCGCCAGACGGTCACGCCGGCGCTGAACGTGATCAGGACCTGCCGGTTGTCGTGCAGGAAGTAGTTCGCAGTCAGCTGCCGCTGGACGCGCGTCATGGTCTGCTGCGCCTGCTCCAGCGAGGTGTCGGGCATCAGCACCACGAACTCCTCGCCGCCGTAGCGTGCCGCCTGGTCCATGCTGCGGATGGCCGTGCGCAGCGTGCCGGCCAGGTGCTTGAGTGCCTCGTCGCCGGCGGCGTGCCCCAGCAGATCGTTGAGCTGCTTGAAGTTGTCGACATCCAGCAGGGCCACCGCCAGCGACCGCTCCTGGCTGGCCGCCGAACGCCCGGCCTGGGCGCTGAGCTGGACAAAGGCCTGCTCCAGACCCCGGCGGTTCATGATCTGCGTCAGGTGATCGGTCATGACGCGCTCGCCGGCACTGACCAGCTCGGCTTCGAGCGTGCGCACCCGATCCTCCAGAGCCTGAACCTGGCTGTGCGCGGCGCTGAGCTCGTCACGTCCGGCCACCACACGCTCGCGCATCTGGCGGGTCTGGGAGAGCAGCTGCGCCACCGAATCGGCCACGGCCTCCAGGCTGGTGGCCGAACCGATCGCAGCTGATACGCCGTCGACCTGGGCGATGAAATCGTCGGTCTGTGCGCCAACGCTCTCCAGGTGCTCACGCACCTTGTCGAGCATGAGACGGAAGGCAGCGCGCGCCTCGTCGCGCTCGCGCTTGATGCGCTGCTGGTGGGCGCTCGCACCTTGCAGCACGGTGCGCACGTCGCGCAGGGCGCGGCGGTTGACCCCACCGCTGAGCTCGCGGTTCACCAGGGCGACCTGGGACTGCACCCAGCTCGCATCCTCGACCAGCGCGCCGGTCTGCTGCATTACGTCGCGCAGCAGGCCCAGCATCTCGGCATGCTCAGCCCAGGTGCGCTGATGCGTCCCGACCACGCAGTCTGCCGCCCGGTGAATCTCGGCATCGCGCACATCGCTGAGCCGCCCTCCGGCGGCAACCAGCAGCGGCGCGCGCAGGCGCTCGGCCTCGGGCGCGTCCGCAGGCACACTGTCAGCCAGGGCCTCGGCCAGTTCGGCGCTCAATGCGGCCCAGCGCGTCGCAATGTCGGCGCTGGACATGTCCGCTGCAGACTGCGCGGGCGGCGGCTCATCCTCCGCCGGCAGACCGGGCGTGCGATGGCTTGCAGCCATGTCGGCCGTCTTCGGCGAAGCAAGGTCGTCGTCGACCGTCTCGATGCGATCGGCTTCGGCGCTGCCGCTCCAGCTGCGCAGCAGGCCGGCCAGACGCTCGGTGAGGCGTGCCGGATCGGAACCGCTGGCTTCGAGTACCCGCAGTGCAGACTCCTTCTTGCGTGCCGGGGTCCAGCCGCGCGCCGGATGATCCACTTGCCGCAGCAGGTCCACGAAGACCTCGCCAAGCCGCAGCCCGCCCGGCTCTCGCTTGCCGCTGCTGCGAACCAGGCTGAGCACCCGCCCCCAGTCGCGGCTGGCGGCAGCGCGTTCGAGCTGCTTGGCCTCGGCAGGGTTGTCACGCAGCCCGGCCAGCGCCTGCACACAGCTCAGCAAAACGCGTTCCGGTGCGGTGTCGGGATCGGCCCCCGCAATCTCGCGGTAGGCACTGCCGAAGTTCTCGGGCGTCGGCGGCAACCTGCGCGAGGCGAGCAGCCGGATGGCTTCACGTGCGAGATTCGCAGGCTCGTTGCCCGCACGTGATGCGGCGGGCTGCGCTCCTGCTGCGCTGGCGCTCAGGTTCGGCATGCCGGCCACCTGCTCACTGCGGGCTGGCGCTGACCGCCGCAGTCCGCACTGGCCGGGCCTCCGTGGGCGCCTGCAGCTGGAACTCCTCGCAGGCGCGCATGGCCTGCCAGCGCGGCTCGGCGCCGAAGTCCTTCTGGCGCTGCAGCATCTCGAGCACCTGTGGCTCGGGCAACGGCTTGGACAGCAGATAGCCCTGCATGATCGTGCAGCCGTGGTCCATGAGCGCCTCCATCTGAGCGCGGGTCTCGACGCCCTCGGCGACCACGCGCAGCTTCAGACTGCGCGCGAGCGCGATGATGGCCGTGACCACTGCACGATCCTCGTTCTTCTTGTCGAGCGAATCCACGAAGGAGCGGTCGATCTTGAGCTTGGACAGGGGCAGCCGGGTCAGATAGGCCAGCGACGAATAGCCGGTACCGAAGTCATCGATCGCGACCTCTATGCCCTGCGAGCGCAGGGCATTGAGCTGCGTCAGGCTCGCGGCGATTTCCTTCATGAAGCCGGTTTCAGTGAGCTCCAGCTCGAGCAGCTCGGGGCGCAGACGCTCGCGGCTCAGTGCGGCCTGAACCACGGTGCTCAGGTTGGCGTGCTGCATGTGCTGGCTGGCGATGTTGACCGCAATCGGTACGGCGTCCATGCCGGCGTCGATCCAGCGCCGTGCGGCGCGACAGGCCTCCTCGATCGCCCACTCGCCCATCGGCACAATCAGGCCACTCTCCTCGGCGACAGGAATGAACTCGCCCGGTGGCACGAGCCGGCCTTCGCGCTGCCAGCGCATCAGCGCCTCGACACCGACGATGCGGCCGCTGGCCATGTCCACCTGGGGCTGGTAGTGGAGGATCAGCTCGTTGCGGGCAATTGCCTTGTGCAGGCCGGTCTCGATCTGGATGATGGCCGGGCTGGAGCGTTCCAGCGCCTCGCTCCAGACCTGGATGCCGTTGCGCCCCGAGGCCTTGACTGCGTACATGGCCGTATCCGCATGGCGCAGCAGCGTGGCCGCATCCTCGCCATGGTGCGGATACATGGCCACACCGATCGAGCAGGACACGAAGCACTCCTGGCCTACCAGGCGCAGCGGTTCGCGTATTGCGCGGCCCAAACGCTCGACGACCTGGATCGCGTCGTCCTGGCTCTTGACCTCGGTGAGCAGCACGGTGAACTCGTCACCGCCGAGCCGCGCCACGCCGGAGGGATTGCCGGGGTCATCGTCGGCCATGGCCACGGCATCGCTGGCGCGGACCGAGCGCTTGAGCCGGGATGCCACCTCGATCAGCAGCTCGTCGCCGGCCGCGTGGCCGAGCGTGTCGTTGATCTGCTTGAAGTTGTTGAGGTCGAGGAACAGCAGGGCCACGCGCGAGCCGCGGCGCTTCGCGTTGGCGATGGCCTGCGCGAAGC
>DASSQC010000257.1:0-3558 GCA_035702705.1 Burkholderiaceae bacterium
ATTGCCTTGCTCCTGCTTTCAATCGGTTGAGCGAAGCACACACCGCGACCTAAGCCAGACCATGCACTCATGCGTACCGGTGCGCCTCACCGGGCGGTCTCCTTTTGTGAGAGTCCATGAGTGATGTGAATGCTGCGCCCGCAGAGGGTCAAGAAGTCGCGCCGGAATCAGCACCCGTAGAGCCACAGACGCAGGCCGCGCAAGCGTCAGACGGGCAAGAGCAGCCCGGCGCACCCAAGCAAGAGGGCGAAGGCCAAGAGCCTGAGAAGAAGCCCGTACCGCGAGGCGTGCAAAAGAGGCTAGACGAGCTGACCCGACAAGCGCGGGACTATCAGCGGCTGGCAGAGAAGGCCATCGAGGCCATTTCGCGCGGTGCATCGCCGCAAGAGATGACCCAAGCCCCATCTGGCCCGCCGTCGCGTGACCAGTTTGCGAGCTACGAAGAGTATCTGGAGGCCAAGGCCGAATACCAGGTGCGCCAAGAGGTGAGCAGGCATGTCAAGCAACTCACGCATCAGCAGCAGCAGGCACAGGCGCAAGCCGAAGCCCAGCGGGCACAAGCGGAGTTTGAGAAGCGCGCCGCAAAGGCAGCAGAAAAGTACGACGACTTCCAAGAGGTTGTGAGCGACCCGGATTTGCCCATTACCCCGGTGATGGCCGATCTGATTCGCGACTCCGAGCTTGGGCCTGAAGTGGCCTATTACCTCGGCAAGAACCCCGCAGAGGCAGAGCGTATTTCCCGTCTATCCGAAGCCGCTCAGGCACGCGCTATCGGAAAGCTGGAAGCGACCCTAGAGGCGACGAAAGCGAAACCGAGCGCAGCGCCCAAGCCGATTGCGCCGGTAGGTGGTTCCAAGTCTTCCGCACCGAATGACCCTTCGCGGATGAGCATGGAGCAGTACCTCAAGTGGCGCGAGCAGCAAGGGCTTAAGTAACCCTCTGACGGAATCGCACCATGTCTAACACCCTTGTCACCTGTTCCATCGTGGCCAAGGAAGCGTTGGCTGTTCTTGAGAACATGCTCACCTTCTCGGCCAAGGTCAACCGCAACTACGAAAACGAGTACAGCTCGAACCAGTCGCGCGGCTACTCGCCCGGTCAGACCATCTCCATCAAGCGCCCGCCCCGCTACACGTTCCGTTCGGGCCGTGTTGCTTCGCCTCAGGCCACCGTTGAAACCACGACCAACCTGACGCTGAACCAAGGCGGTGTGGATATCAACTTCACCTCCATCGAGCGCACCCTGTCGCTGCAACAGCTCAACCAGAAGCTGCAAGCCGCGATGGCGACCATCGCCAACCGTATCGATCTGGACGGTCTGTCGCTGGTTCGTACCGCCGTGGGTAACGCTGTGGGCACCGTGGGCACCCTGCCTGCGACCCAGGCTGCTGCGACCGACCTGATCCTGTCCGCAGGTCAGCGTCTGGACGAAATGGCTGCCCCGAAGGCCGACCGTCACTTTGTGTCCGCTCCGGACATGAACCGTGCGCTGGTCTCCGGCATGGCTGGCCTGTTCAACAGCTCCGCCGCCATCGGCCAAGCCTACCGCTCTGGCGTGGTGTCCGACCCGTTCGGCTTCGACTTCACCGTCGATCAGAACGTGTCCCGCCACACCAACGGCACGCAGGCCACCACGGGCGTCACGGTCAACGGCGCTGGTCAGTCTGGCTCCACCATCAACGTCAACTCGGCGTCGGTGACGGGCACGATCCTCGCCGGTTCGGTCATCACGTTCGCCGGTGTGTTCGCTGTAAACCCGCAATCGCGCCAGAGCACCGGCCAGCTTGCGCAGTTCGTGGTGACGGCTGACGTTGCGGCCTCGGCTACGTCGATCCCCATCAGCCCCGCGCTGACCCCGTCTGGTGCATTCCAGAACGTGACGGCCTCCCCGGCCAACACGGCTGCGGTGACCATTCTGGGTGCGGCCAACGCCTCGTACAACAACAGCGTCGCATTCCATCGTGATGCCTTCACGCTGGCAACCGTGCCGCTGTACATGCCGCAGGGTGGCCGTGGCGTGATCGATGCCGCTCAGGAGTCTTACAAGGGCTTCAACATGCGCGTGATCGAGTTCTACGACGGCGTCAACGACAACTACGTGATGCGCTTTGACGTCCTGTACGGGTGGGCTGCGACCTATCCGGAACTGGCCGTGAAGGTGGTTGCCTAACCAGGCTGCGGGGGGCTTCGGCTCCCCGCTTTTTCAAGGTTTGACCATGTTCCAAGAGTTCCCCAAGTGGGTTCACAAAGGCACGCCCGGAGAGTCCGAAGCGTTCCTCTGTGAGACCGCCGAAGAAGAGGCCGCATTGCGTGCCGAGTGGGGCGAAGCCCCGAAAGAAGAAGCTCCCAAGCGCCGGGGGCGTCCGCCGAAAGAGCAATAAATGCCCACCACCAAGACCGCCCGACAGCTTGTAACTCGCGCACTGAAGCTGGCGCAGATTCTGGCTGCGGGGGAAGCGCCTGCCGCAGAGGATGCGCAAACGGGTCTTGATGCGCTAAATGCGATGCTGGACTCGTGGGAGACGAGCCGCATCTACCTGCACCAGCAAAGCCAGATCACGGTGCCGCTGACAGCGGGCGTGGGTTCGTACAGCGTGGGCGCGGGGCAGACAATCAACGTGTCCCCCGTGCCCATCGGGTTCAACTTCGTCACGATCCGAAGCATCCAGAACCCTGCGCAGCCGCTGGACTTCCAACTTCAGCGGTATTTGGCCGAAGAGTGGGCGGAGATCAACCTCAAGAACCTCGGCAACACCTGGCCGACGGCGTATTGGTACGACTATGGCCCGACGACCGGCTCGCTCAATATCTGGCCGCTGCCAACAACCCAGATGCAGCTCATTCTGGGCTACGTGGCGGAGTTCAACGACTTCACCACGCTGGATGTGAGCGCAACCTATCCGAGCGGATATGAAGACGCCATCATCTACAGCCTGGCCGAGCGCATGTGCGTGGAGTTTGGCCGACCGATCCCCCCGGATATCAAGAAGCTCGCCGCAGACGCCCGAGCAGCCGTCCTGAGTACGAACCTGCCTGAACCCAAGCTGATGTTCGAGTACGGGCTGGGTGACGACCAGATGACCTCTTACGCCGAATTCTTGAGGGGCTGACGGTGGAGTTCTCTGGATTCTGCGGGCCTGCGTACAAGTCCCGAAGCCTTGCCGCGAACGCACAGCGGTGCGTGAACTACTACCTTGAGGCCGACCCCACGGGGCGCGGGAAGTTCATCCTGTACCCGACGCCAGGCTCGGTAGCTGTTGCCACGCTGCCCAGCCCCGTCATTGCGATGGAGCAGGCCGGGGACTCGGTGATCGCAGTCACGGCGACAGGCATCTACCGGATCCGTGCGAACTACACATTTGCCCTGCTGCGCAATATCACTGCGGGGCCGGACGCCTATATCGCGGCCACGCAAGACCGTGCGCTTGTGGTGACGGGCGGCGTAGCTACGGGCATCAACCTCGGGGACTGGACAACGTTTTCCCCGACACTGCCGTTCACGCCTGCAACCTGCACCGTCCTGAATGGCTACTTCATCGCCAACGAGGTGGGCACCCA
>DASSQC010000258.1:0-2254 GCA_035702705.1 Burkholderiaceae bacterium
CGACGCCGCAATCCGCAACGAGAACCCGGGCCTCGGCCTGCCGGCGCTGCCGATCGCGCGTGTCGTGCGCAAGGAGGGTTCGGGCACGAGCTTTCACTTTTCTGCCTACCTGGCCGATGTGAGCCCGCGTTTTGCGCAGACCGTGGGCAAGGCCAGCAGCAGCCCCAAGTGGCCCGGCGAACCCCAGCGTGCGGAAGGCAGCAAGGGCATTGCCGACCTGGTGGCCGCCACGCCGGGCGCCATCGGCTACGTGGAGTTCAACTGGGTCGAACGTGCCAAGCTCAATGCCGTGCGCGTGCGCAATGCCGCCGGGGTGGCGGTCACGCCCGGCACGGCCAGCTTCCGCGCCGCCGTGCTGGCCAGCGGCTGGATCCGTGGCGACTTCACCGCCCCGCTGACCAATGTGGCGGCCGACGGCGCCTGGCCGATCACCATGCCCACCTATGTGATCCTGCCCAGGCGCAGCGCCCGCCCCCAGGCGACGGCGCGTGCCATGGACTTCTTCGTCTGGGCTTTCCTGCATGGCGACGATCTGGTCGAGCAGAGCGCCTTCGTGCGCCTGCCGGACCGCGTCCAGGCCAAGGCCTTCGGTGTGCTGCTGCAGGTCACCGACAGCCAGGGCACGCCCCTGCTCAAGGGCATCCCCATGGCGCCGGTACGCGCCGGCGAGTAGGGCGGCGCCCACAAGCCGCTGGGGGCGGCGTGGCCGGTGCCCGTGCCCGCCGCCCTTGTCCGCTGTCCCCGCCCGCCGTCCCTGCCACCAGCCGCGCCTACCCCGCGCGCCACGCCCTCCGGGCAGACGGCTGCAATGAAGCCGCTTGGGACGCGTCTGCACGCGTGAGCAAGCGATTCCTCGTGGCGTGTCTGTGCTGTCGCGCACCGAGCGTGCCGATCACCGTGCCCGGTGCTTGATGTGTGCACGTGAACGCGGTGCGCGGACAGGCATGCTGCGCTCTGCACGCCCGCCTGTCGGATAAGCCGATGCCCGGCGATCACAGTGCGTAAGCTCAGGGTGTTCGCCACTTCATTCATCACTGCGGCCTGAGGCACGCGTGGCGAACCGGGCTGCTGGAGTCTGTCATGAGCACCCACAGCGAGTATCTCGCGCAGATGTCAACGCGTCTCACCCAATGGGACGCAGAACTTGATCGCCTTGCGAGCGAAGGCGAATCCCGGCGGGCCAACGTGCGTGCCGCCTACTACGACCGCGTGAAGCTTCTGCGCGCCAACCGCTCGATTGCCGAGAAGACCTTCAGCGACCTTCAGGCCGCCACCGAGTCTGCGGGAGAGGCCATGCGCGACAACGCCCAGAAGGCCTGGGACTCCCTGCGCCGCGCGCTCGAGAAGGCGACGACCGATCTGCACAAGCTCTAGGCCGGGCAGGTTCGTTGCGCAGGCCGCGGCGCGGCCCTGCGCCGTGATGCCGTCCGCCGCACCGGCCGGATGCAGACACCCCCCATGCGCTGACCTGGACTTCGCCAGACGCGCACCATCAAGAAAGCAGCATCATCATGAACACAGCAAAGACGCCCCGCGCGCTCGCGGGCAGAGCAACACCGGCCTTCACATCGGCACGTTCGCCGCCGGCCGCAGTGCGGGCGGCGGCCCTGCCGACGCATCAGGGCACGGCGGCGCCGTGGCGGCTGCGCAAGGCCCTGTCTGGGCTCGCGCAACGCCGGTTGGCGCAAACATCCAAGACGGCATGCGCCGAACCGGCGGCGGGCGCCGGGGCCGATCCGCCGCCGCAAGCGATCGAGGGCGCGGCCGAGGCCGAGGTGCAGACGCGTCCCAGAGAGGTGTCGCGCATCCCGGTGGGTGCGCGGGATCCGGCGCTGCCCCAGGTGATGCCGGCATGATCCGCATCAATCACCTGCGTGCCGGCGGGCAGCGCAACCTGCCCCTGCACATTCGCGCACTGCTTGTCACGCCCCGCGGGCGTGCAGCAGCGAGACTCGACACCGCGCAGCGCCGCGCGCTTGACGTGCTGGCCAACGAAGGCGGTTCCACCCTGGAGCTCGAGCCGTCGGCCGCGCCGGAGCCGGCGCGCAGCGCATCGCGGGCGGCCTGCGTGCTCCTGACGGCGCCTGCGGGCGATGTGCCCGCGCCGCTCGGTGAGGCCGCTCCGGTCACCACAAGCGCTGCAGACCGGGCGTTGATGCAGGCCTTGTCGATCACGCAGGATGGCGCGGGCTTTGTCTTTCACGGGCAGCACTTCGGCAACCTGCGCGATGCGGTCGATCTGGCGCGCCGCAGC
>DASSQC010000259.1:0-7932 GCA_035702705.1 Burkholderiaceae bacterium
GGGCGAGAGCGTGGGCACGTTGTTGTACAGCTTGGTGGGCGCAATCATCGGCGTGCGCACCAGGGGCATGTTGATGGTGGTGAAGGTCACGCCCTGGTCGGCAAATTCAGAAGCTGCACAGCGCGTCCAGGCATCCAGCGCAGCCTTGGATGCGACATAGGCCGAGAAGCGCGGCGCGTTGGTCAGCACACCGATCGAGCTGATGTTCACCACGTGCCCTTTGCGCTTGGCGACCATGCCCGGCAGCAGCCCCATGGTGATGCGCAGGCAGCCGAAGTAGTTCAGCTGCATCGTGCGCTCGAAGTCGTGGAAGCGGTCGTAGCTGTTCTCGATGGCGCGGCGGATCGAGCGGCCGGCGTTGTTGATCAGGAAGTCGACGCCGCCGTGGTTTTCTTCGAGCAGACGCACCAGCTCGGCGCAGCTTTCCTCGTTGGAGATATCGGCCGAGTACACGACGACCTGGGCGTCCTTGCCGGCAAACTCCTCGATCTCCTTCTTGGCCTCGGCGAGCTTCACCTCGTCGCGGGCGCAGATGACGGTCACGGCGCCGGCTTCGGCAAACTTCTTGGCCGCCGCCAGGCCAATGCCCGAGGAACCGCCCGTCACCAGCACAACCTTGCCGCCCACCTGGCCACGCAGGGAGCGGTCGATGAAGAGATCCGGGTCGAGGTGGCGCTCCCAGTAGTCCCAGAGGCGCCAGGCGTAGTCCTCGAGCCTCGGGCACTCGATGCCGCTACCCTTGAGCGCCGCAGTGGTCTCGCGGCAATCGAAGCGCGTCGGGTAGTTGATGAAGTTGAGGATGTCTTCGGGCAGCCCCATATCGTGCATGACGGCGTTGCGCACGCGGCGCACGGGGGTGAGCGCCATGAGGCTCTTCTTGACGCCGCGCGGGATGAAGCCGAGCAGCGCAGCGTTGATCTTCATGGCCGGAATCGGCGCATGGGCAGCCTTGGAGAACACCGAAAGCACGTCGCCCACGCGGTAACCCACCGGGTCCACGAGGTGGAAGCAATTCACCTTCAGCCCGGCCTTGTGGGCAATGTGGTCCATCGCATCGACCACGTAGTCCACCGGCACGATGTTCACGCGCCCGCCCTCGATGCCGACCATGGGCATCCACGGCGGCAGCATCTTGCGCATGGTCTGGATCAGCTTGAAGAAGTAGTACGGTCCGTCAACCTTGTCCATCTCGCCGGTCTTGCTGTCGCCCACCACCATGCCGGGACGGTAGATGCGCAGAGGCACCTTGCATTCCTTGCGGGCAATGCCCTCGCTGTCATGCTTGGTGGCGAAGTACGGGTGATCCAGACCCTCGGCCTCCTCGAACATGTCCTCGCGCCAGATGCCCTCGAACATGCCGGCCGCGGCAATCGACGAGGTGTGATGGAACATGCCGGCCTTGATGGCGTTGGCGAACTGCACCGCCGCACGCGTGCCTTCGTTGTTGACCTTCATCTGGCTCTCGGCGTCAGCCGACAGGTCGTAGATCGCGGCCAGATGAAAGACGTGGTCGATCTGGCCGGCGAATTCCTTGATCTGCGTCTTGCTCAGGCCCAGAGACGGTGCCGTCAGATCGCCCATCACAGGAATGGCGCGCGCCTTGGTCGTGCCCCAGTACTCCAGCAGCGCAGGCACCTTGTCGGCGCTGGACTCGCGCAGCAGGAAATACACGGTCGAGCCCTTGCGGCCCAGCAGCTTTTTGACCAGACGCTTGCCGATGAACCCGGTGGCACCGGTGACGAAGTACTTCATGCTGTCTCCTCTTTGACATTCTTCTACCCCTGGACCGAGCTGCCGGTCCACGGACTCGCGGGCAATGATGCTTGCCGTCCTGCCCCCGCGCAAGGGGCGACAGCCCCGGGTTTCCCGCTTGAACGAAGCGAGCGGTTTTGAGGCCTCTTTCTAGGGCTTTAGTGTGCGCTCTCTACCACAGCAGGCCCAGAATGGCTGACTGAGCCGGTGAACCGACACCCACGGAACACGGCGCCGAACGAGGAATGAGGATCCCATGGTCAAGAAACTGAACAAGATGGCCAGCAAGGCCAAGGCCGCTCCCGCCAACCAGATCGCCAGCGCCGTGAAGGAATCGGCCGAGACGATCCTGCGTGCCGGCCAGGGCGCAATCGCCAAGGTCCAGACCGAAGGCCAGAAGGTCCTGGAAACCCTCGTTCGTGAAGGCATGGCCATGCAGAAGAAGGGCCAGCGCGCCGCGGAGGACAAAGTGACCGAGATGACCAGCAAGATGAACCGTGTCGCCAGCGACATCACCAACCAGGCCAACACCACCTGGGACAAGCTTGAGACCGTGTTCGAGGACCGCGTCGCACGCGCCCTGAACAAGCTTGGTGTGCCTACCAACCGTGACATCGAGCTCCTGACCAAGCGCGTCGAGCAGCTCACTGCACAGCTGGCCAAGATGGGTGGCAAGCCCGCCGCCGCCAAGCCGGCAGCGAAGCCCGCCACCAAGGCCACTGCAAAGCCCATCGCCAAGAAGGCCCCGGCCAGGAAGCCGGCCGCCAAGAAGGCCGGCGCCAAGGCGGCTTGAAATACCGAACCCCACACACGCAGGATCCTGCGTGATGCGAACGTCTCCTTGTTGTTGCGTTAACGCGTAACACTTCGGGCCGCCCGTCTGGGTGGCCCATTTTTTTGATCTGCCCGAACTGCACCAGTACAAGAACATGCCCCGCTCTTCAGTCCGCAATCCGGCAGCTACCCCCAGGAAGCCCGGCACCGCACGAGCGGCACCGTCACCCCCCCATAAGACGGCTGCGCCGCGCCTCTCCAAGGACAGCAAATCCAAGCGGTCCGCCGCCTCGCAGCCTCAGCGCGCTCGCATTGGTCTGGCCATGGCCGGCGGCGGACAGGACGCGGCCACGCCGCGCCTGTCCAGGGACAGCAAGTCCAAGCGGTCCGCCGCCTCGCAGCCTCAGCGCGCTCGCATTGGTCTGGCCATGGCCGGCGGCGGACCGCTGGGCGCCATCTATGAAATCGGCGCACTGGCCGCGCTGGCCGAGTCGCTGGATGGAGTGGACTTCACGAAGCTCGACATCTATGTCGGCGTGAGCGCGGGCAGCTTCATTGCAGCCGGGCTGGCCAATGGCATCACGCCGGCCCAGATGTGCGCAGCCTTCATCGAGAGCGACGACCCGAAGGCGGCGCCCATCCATCGGTCGGAAATCTTCGATCCCGCTTTGCTGCTGCGGCCGGCGTTCAAGGAGTACTGGCAGCGCATGCTGACGCTGCCGCCTCTGCTCGCGGGCGCGGCATGGAACTATGCAGTGCACCCCCAATCGGTCATGGCCTCATTCGAACGGCTGGGCCGCGCCATCCCGACGGGCGTGTTCTCCGGCACCGGCATCGACCGCTATCTGTCCAAGCTGTTTTCCCGTCAGGGCCGCACCAATCAATTCAAGCACCTGCGCAGCACCCTGCGCATCGTTGCGACCGACCTGGACTCGGGTGAGGCGGTGACCTTCGGTGCACCCGGGCATGACGACCTGCCGATCTCGCTGGCCGTACAAGCCAGCGCGGCCCTGCCCGGCCTGTTTCCGCCAGTGGAGATCAACGGCCGCGCCTATGTGGACGGCGCGCTGCGCAAGACCCTGCATGCCTCGGTGGCACTCAAGCATGGGGTCGATCTTCTGCTTTGCCTGAACCCGCTGGTGCCCTTCAACGCCGATGCCTACTTCCCGCCGACAGGGCTGGCGGCACGCATGCAGCACAAGAATGTGCCGGAGCAGTCGCCGGTGGTGGCGGGCGGGCTGCCCACGGTGCTGTCGCAGACTTTCCGCTCGATCATCCACTCGCGCATGGAAGTGGGCATGGAGCGTTATCGCCTGCAATATCCGCACAGCGACATCGTGCTCTTCGAGCCGAACCACTCCGACCCGGAGATCTTCTTCACCAACCTGTTCAGCTACTCCCAGCGCCGCCGCCTGTGCGAGTACGCCTACCAGCACACGCGCGGCGAGCTCTACCGGCGGCGCCACGAAATCGGGCCCAGGCTGGCACGCCACGGCGTTCACCTGAGGCTAGACGTGCTGACCGATCCGAAGCGCACGCTAGTCAGCGGCGCACGGCCGCCGCTGGAGAACCTCACCCTGGCCGGGCAGGCGGCAGCGCGCCTGTCCGAAACGCTCGACGATCTGGATCGCTGGCTCAAGAGCATGCAGCGCGGCTGACCTTGCCGCTACAAGGGCGCCGGACGGATGGCCGCGTGGGTGCTTTTCGGGCTATTGCCCCCGGGAGGGCGCGTGTATCCTCGCGCCAACTTCCCCAGTGAACCGGCCAACCCCATGGAACGCAAGCCGCCTCGACGAACGCGAGAACGCATCCTTGCGCTGTCGCTGCAGCTGTTCAACGACTTTGGCGAGCCCAACGTCACGACCAGCAACATTGCCGAGGAGATGAACATCTCCCCGGGCAACCTGTACTACCACTTCCGCAACAAGGACGACATCATCAACTGTCTCTTCTCGGACTTCGAGAAGGAGATGGAAGGCATCCTCGGCTCGCCGCCCGCGCAGGCCAGCGTCGAGGACGCCTGGTTCTTCCTGCACACGCTCTACGAGATCATCTGGCGTTACCGCTTCTTCTACCGCGATCTGAACAACCTGCTGGCCAACAACCGTACGGTGGAGACGCAGTTCCGTCGCATCCTGGCGCAATCAGCGGATGTGACGCGCAAGCTTTGCGAGGGCCTGCGCGCATCGGGCGAGCTGAAGGCTGATGACCGTGAACTGGATGCGCTGACGACGAACATCGTGGTGGTGGCTACCTACTGGCTGAGCTACGAGTATGTGCTCAACCCGCGCCAGTTCAACGACCAGGCCAAGATGAGCGAGGCGCTCTCGCGGGGGGTCTATCACACCTTCACGCTGGTGGCGCCGTATCTCACGGGCGACTCGCGTGCACTGTTCGCCAAGCTGGCGGGCGAGTACATGAAGTAGTTCACCAAGGCAAAACGAGGACAACACGCCGACCTCGATCGGCGGAGGAGATGCAAGCCATGCCAAAGGGTTGGAAGAAGTTCGAATACGCGGACGACGCATACGAGTACAGCGCTGCAAGCCTCAAGAAGGCCTGGCCGCGCCTGCATGCCGGTGATGCCGAGCCCCTGCCCAAGGATGCAGCGAGCCTGGAGGCCTGGATCGCCTACCACGCAGGCGATTTCTCCAAGGCTGTCGACCTGGGTCTCGCCGCCGGGACGGGCAGCGGCATCAATGCCGCCAACAAGGCACAGTGCATCTATGCCACCTACCTCGAAACCAACGAGAAGAAGCAGCTTGCGCTCTATGAGGAGGCTGCCGCACGTGCCGAGGAGCTCCAGGCGAGCGAACCCAAGAATGCGAATGCCTATTACCTCTATGCCTACGCGATGGGCCGGTACGGGCAGGGCATCGGCGTGGTGAAGGCGGCCACGCAGGGCATTGCCAGCAAGATCAAGGCAGCGCTCGACACCACCATCAAGCTCGCGCCCAAGCATGCCGATGCGCACATCGCCCTGGGCGCCTACCACGCCGAGATCATCGACAAGGTGGGCAGCATGATCGGCGGCCTCACGTATGGCGCGAACAAGGACACCGGCCTGAAGATGTTTAAGAAGGCCCTCGAGTTGAACCCCGACTCCGCGATTGCCAAGGTGGAGTACGCCAACGCGCTGGTCATGCTCGACGGCAAGAAGAAACTCGCCGAGGCGGAAAAGCTCTACCAGGAAGCCGCCGAGCACGAACCGGCGGACGCCATGGAGCGCCTGGATGTCGAGCAGGCGAAAAGCGAGCTCGAAGACTGAGTCCTCTGCGCGGTAAAAAAAGCCGACCCACAGGTCGGCTTTTTCATTGCCGCCGTGTGCGCCTAGCGCTCGGCGCGCAGCTGGGCAAAGCGCGAGCGCTTCTTCGCTGAGCCTGCGGCGGCGCCCCGTGTTCTAGTAGTCTTGGCTGGGCGAGAAGCCGTGGCATCGCCCTCGCTTTCGGCTGCCTCTGCCTGCGCCGACGCTGCGGCCTTGGCGGTCTTGCGAGCCCGTTGTGCGGCGCGCTCGGCAGCCGCAGCCCTCGCCGCCTCGGCCTGCATGCGGTCGAACTCGAACTTGATCTCGGGGAACAGCTCGAACTCGGCTGCCTGCGGATCGACCGCGAGGCTTGGTCCGACCAGCATGGCCGTCATGATCAGGCGCTCAAATTCCGGGCCGAAGCGATCAATGATCTCCGAGGGGTGCGGGCAGAGCTTCTTGCTCGTGATCACGCCGAACTGCACGCCCCCGCCGTACGACAGGATCGACACCCCCAGGCCGATGTCGCCGGACTGCGGCACCCAGAACATGATCTGGCTCATCTTGGCACCGGCCATGTAGAGCTGCTCGGACGGCCCGGGCACATTGGTCATGACGGCCGTGGCCTTGCTGGTGAACATGGACAGGGCGGCCGCCTGCACCTGGCGCGGCAGGGTGCCGACCAGACCGAGCACCCCCATGGCGATCACCGCCTGGTAGCCGCCCTTCAAGTCGTTCATCCGGCGCCGCACCTCGTACAGGCGCGCGAGGGGATTGCCGATGCCCACCGGCAGCGTGAGCGGCACCAGGCCGAACTTGTTGCCGAGCTTGTGCTCTGCGCCGGCACTGCGCAGGTTCACCGGCACCATGGCGCGGATCTCGGCGTCATAGGGAATCGTGTCGCCCACCGAGAGCAGATAGCCGCGAATGGCCCCTGCCACGCAGGACAGCAGCACGTCGTTGACCGAGCAGCCCAGGGCCTTGCAGACCGTCTTGACCTCGTTCAGCGGCAGCGGCTCGGTCCAGGCCACACACTTGGCTCGACCCGGCTTGCCCTTCAGCGATGTGCGCGTGTCGTCGGCCATCAGCGCGATCTGCGCCGCGTCGCGCGCCACGTGGCTCAGCAGACTGCTCACCTCCACGGCGCGCTGGGCCACCATGTCCGGATGCTGGATGACTTCATTGGCCTCACCAAGTGCGGTGCTGGCCAGATCGCCCGTCATCTTGAGCGTGCGCGCCGCCACCTTGGTGACCGGCGCGAAGAAGTCTTCCCAGACGTTGGCGTTGTCCGCCGAGCTGCGCGTCTTGATCCAGCTCGGTGCAGCCGGCACGGCCAGGCTCTCCTCGGCCGTGGGTGCCGTCATGCTGAGCAGCACACCGATGAGTGCTATGCCGTCTGCAATGCAATGGTGAATGCGCACCACCACCGCGTTGCCGCCCTGGTAGTTCTCCACCACATGGAACTGCCAGAGCGGCCGCGTGAAATCGAGCGACTCGGTGGACAGCGCAGCCACGAGCTTCTCGAGCTCTCGCTTGCCGCCCTTGCCCGGCAGGGAAATGCGGTGGACATGCTGATCGATGTCAAAGTGCTCGTCGTCCACCCACCAGGCCCCGGTGGGGTCGATCTGGACCTTCTGCTTGAAGCGGCGATAGAACAGCAGGCGCGCCTGCACGACCTTGCGCAGGTTCTCGTACTCGATCGGATCCTCAAAGACATGGACGCCGACGATCATCATCAGATTCACCGGTGAATCCATGCGCAGCCATGCAGTGTCCACGCTGGACATGCGCTCGCGTCCCATGTCGTCTCCTCGTTGCGGTGCCTGCGCGTTTTCCTGATGGCCCGCGGGTCATCGGGCGCAATGCTGGGCCTATCATAAGTGGGTCATTTGCCTGTGCAAGGCGGTGTGTGCGATCTGCCCACAGCCCTGTTCGGCCCCCGACGCATCACAACCCCACGTCCGATGGAGACGCCATGGCCAATCTGAAAGCCCAGTTCGAACAAGCCCAGGCTGACGTCAAGCAGCTCGACGAAGACCCGGGCAACGCTGCCAAGCTCAAGCTCTATGCCCTCTACAAGCAGGCCACCTCCGGTGACGTCGATGGCAAGCGCCCGGGCATGATGGACATGGTCGGCCGCGCCAAGTGGGACGCCTGGAACG
>DASSQC010000260.1:0-6990 GCA_035702705.1 Burkholderiaceae bacterium
ACGCGGCGCTGCTCGGCGTCGATCAGGTAGATGTTGCTCGAGCCGCGCCCGCTGGTGGCCAGCAGCCGGCCGTCGGGCGACGGCACCGCGCCGTGGGCGTCGATGCAGCCGTGGTACAGCGGCTTGTGGATCATCGCCGCGTGCGTCGGCGCCACGCCGGCGGTGACATAGCGGAAGGGCGGCCGCGGGTCTTCGTCGAAGCTGGTCAGGTTGATCGTGCTCTCGACGGTGTTGGTCTTGGGGTCGATGACGACCAGCGTGTTGGAGTCTTCATTGGTGATGAAAACGCGGTCGCGCGGGTCGATGCCGGGGCCTGCTCCAGTACCTGATCCGGTGCCAGGTGCGGCTGGCACCTGTGCTTGCACTGCGGGAAGCGCGCTGACTGCAGCGGCGGCCAGCGAGTATTTGAGGATGTCGCGACGTTGTGTGCTCATGGGTGCTTTCTGTGTTCAGTGCAAAGGTGGACGGCAGTGTGTGACGCGTGACCTCGCACCCAACGACGGGCGGCGGCGGTGCGTCAGGCGCTCGCAGCCAAGAGCGCACTGCAGGGCGTTTCATTCCATGGCGGTGCAAACCACCTGCGCCGCGGGACTTGCTGTTGCCTTTAGCGCGGGGTGCCCAGCTGTTGGTAGACCTCGGTCGACACCCGCGCCAGCACGCTGCGGTCGACGTCTGACGACAAGGCGTAGCCGAAGGGTCCGTCGACCCAATAGAACACGTTGACGGCGCCTTCCTGCGCAAAGCGGAAGGCGGTGTCGGCATTCTTCGCGCCCGGCTTCGCAGCGCCGCCCGGCCCTGCGGCGCTTCCCAGGTCAGCGACATCGTTGGACACGTACAGCGTCAGCTTGCTGCCGAGTTCATTGCGGTACATGAATTGCGCCACCGGCCCCTGCCCGCCGGGCAGCAGGCGCCCGCCTTCCAGCGTGTAGCCCTGGCTCTGCAGGTGCGGCGGCTTCATGGGCGCCCCCATGCGCTTGGACAGCCAGGCCACGAGCTGGTCTTCGTGCGCGGCGTCCACTTCCACGGGCCGGCGCACATCGGGGCTGTAGACCGCATGCGCCACGGCGGCGCGCTGCGCGAAGCCGCTGGCAGACACCAAGGTCAACCCACCCGGGGCCGGTTTCACGGCCGCCATGCGGGCCGCATCGTCACCGCCAACACCCGCGCGGGCGCCAGCCCCGGCGCCGCGCAGCCCCCAGCCCGTGGCGCCGCTGATCACGGCGATGGCGAGCCCGGCAGCCAGGCGCTGCAGGTACCAGGGCGTCGGCGACACGGTGCGTGGGCCCGCCGACTTGAGCAGGCGCTGCGGCGGCTGCTCGTCCAGCACCGGGTCGAACAAGGCGTGCAGTTCTCGCTTCTGCGCGCGGTAGGCCTCGACGCGCAGCGCGTCGTCGGGACGCGCGGCCAGGAAAGCAGCGATCGCGGTCTGGCGCTCTGCGGGCAGGTGGCCATCGACGAACGCATGCAGGTCGGCCTCGGTGACCGGGGGGGTGGGCGGTGGGGGGCGATCGGTGCTCATGGGGTGCTTCGTTGTGCTGTCATTTGACGACCTTCAGCCGCACGGGCTCGGCACGGCCTTCCATCAGGCCGCGCAGACGCTCGCGGCCGCGCGACAAGCGCGACATCACCGTGCCGATAGGAATGCCCAGGGCCTGCGCCACGTCGGCGTAGGCCATGTCTTCCAGCGCCACCAGCAGCAGCACTTCCTTCTGCTCGACGGGCAGCAGGTCCAGCGCGGCCTGCAGGTCCAGCACCGCCAGCCTGTCACCTTGCGTCGGCGCCACCGGCACCTCGGGGGTGTCGTCGTCCATGGTCACGGTGTGCAGCCTGGGCCGGCGCACGCCATCGGCGTGCAGGTTGTGCATGATGCTGAAGAGCCAGGCGCGCATATCGGCCACGCCGCCCCACAGGCCCGACTTGGCCCAGGCCCGCTCCAGCGTGTCCTGCACCAGGTCGTCGGCATCTTCATGGTTGTTCACCAGCGCCCGGGAATAGCGGCGCAGGCGCGGCACCCAGCTCAGCAGGTTGGAGTCGTCTTGCATCGGCGGCTCGCGGCGTGCGGGGCTGGGTGTGGATCGTCGACAGAGGTCATTCCTTGATGATGTGCCAGACGTCTTTGAAGTTGTCGCCAGCGCGGTCGCCGGGCTTCTGGTCGGCCTGGTAGGTGTAGACCGGCTTGCCCTTGTAGGCCCACTGGCGCGAGCCGTCGTCGCGAACGACGATCGTGTACGAACCGGCGGGCTGGTCGCTGGCGGCGGCCATCGCGGGCGGCCACAGCGTCGCGCAGGGGCCGTTGCAGGCGCTCTTGCCACTGCTGGCCATGTCCTTATCGAAGGTGTAGAGCGTCATGCCCTTGGCGTCGACGAGCACGCCGTTGGCGAGCTTGGCCGGCACGTCGGCCGCCATGGCGCTCGTCGGCGGCGCCGCGAAGGAAGCCGTGGCGATGAGCATCGCGGCCAAGGTGGGGAGATGTTTCATGGGGGCGTCCTGGGTAGAGTGCTGATGGGCTGAGCGGGTGGCTCAGTAAGCCGCAGCCACTGCCAGCTTGGGGTCGATCTGCCAGGTTTCGCTGACGATCTTGCCTTCGCGGTAGGTCAGCACGTAACGCACCTTGATGGGCATCTTGCCTTCGAAGACGACGTTGGCCGAGACGGTGGCGCCCTTGGGGTTGGCCGACTCTTCGATTGAGCCGATGGTGAGTTTCAGCGGGCCGACGGCCTTGCCGAACTTTTCCCAGGTGCCGCGGATGGCGTCGGTGGTGGCGTAGGTGCCGTCCAGCGGGCCGCCGACCCAGTTCAGCTGGGCCTGGTCGGCGTAGCCGCGCATCACGATCTGCGTGTCGCCCGAAGCGATGGCCTGGAAGTGCGTGCGGGCGTCGTCGGAAGGGGCGGCGAAGGCGCTGCCGGCGGCAAGGGTCAGGGCGGTAGCGGCGAAGGTGAAAGTGCGGGCGAGGCTCTTGAACATGGTGGGCTCCGTTGAGGGTTTGATGTGAACTGAGGGGTGATCGGTGGTCGATGAAGGGTCCGTGAGGTCCCGACACAAGGGCAGACGGAACCTGTGTGCGGTCTATTCCGATCCACGCAAAAAATCCTTCACCCCTTCACCGCTGCCGCCATCCCGGGGCGCGGCACGCCGCCCGTGGATGTTCAGCGGCCACTGGAATAAAGCACCGCGGGGCAGCGTTCCACCGCTTGCGCAAGCTTTGAAAGTGCTTGGCCTTGCGCCATGGCCGGGGCGCCCGTATCGATGCGCTCCACACCCTCCACCGAGGACGGATGCGGCCGGTGCCGCGACCGACGTTTCCAGGTGCATTGAGCGCGGAGTCACGCTGATCAGCGGACGCCGGCTCAGGCGCTTCATCCTGGGCCGTGGGCCGGCGATTCAGTACGCTGCCACCGCCTGCGGTGCGGCCAACGTGGCGACGATGCGCTGCCCGGCGCGCTCGACCTTGGAGATGCTCAGGTCCTCGTTCAGCACGTAGGCTGTCTGGCCGTCGCGCGTGAAGACGATGGCCTGGCGCGGCTGCTTGAAGCCGGCGATGGTGGCGACCACCTTCAACGTGGCGACGTCGATCACCGACACCGTGTTGTCGGCCAGGTTGCCCGAGTAGACGAAGCGGCCGTCCGGCGTGAGCGCGGCGCCGTAGGGGTCGCGCCCCACCGGCACGGTGCCGGTGACGCGGCGTGCGCCGATGTCCACCACCGCGATGTCGTTGCTGCCGCTGTTGGCCGCGAACAGGGTCTTGCCGTCGGCGGTGACCGAGATGGCGCGAATCTTGTTGAAGCCCGTAATCTCGCCCTCGATCTTGTCGGTCTGCGTGTCGACGATGGTGACCTTGTCGCCCAGGAAGTTGGTGACGTAGAGCTTGGTGCCATCCGGGCTCAGGCGCACGCCCTGGCGCGGCTGCGCAAAGCCGGTGATCACGACCTTGGCCTGCCCGCTGGCGATGTCCAGACGCGTCACCGTGCTGCTGGCCTGGTTGTTGACATACAGCGAACTGCCGTCCTTGCTGAGCGCGGTGCCGAAGGCGCCGGGGCCGGCGGCCAGTGTCGACGCAGTGGCGAGTGGCTTGAGCGTGGCCGTGTCCAGACGCGTCACCGTGCCCAGGCTGCTGTCGGAGACATAGAAGCTCTTGCCATCGGGCGCGAAGACGATGTTGCGCGGCGTGACGTAGCCGCGCAGCACACCGCGCACGGCGCCGGTGACCAGGTCGTAGACGATGAGATCGGGCCGTTCGCTGTAGGACACGACGGCGGTGGACTCGTCGGGGCTCAGTGCCAGCGAGTTGTTGCGGATCTGGCCGTCGAAGGTGACGCGGGCCGGGGCGGCTTCGGCGGCGCCTGCAGGCAGGCTGGCCGCCACTAGGACGAAGCTGCTGCACAAGGCAAGCGCGGTGGTGCGGAAGAAGTTATGCATGGGATGTCTTTCGTGAAGGGATGAAAAGGAAAACAGGCTTGCTCTGGTGGACGTTGAATGCCGGCGGCGTATTCCGTTGGGCCGTGAATTCGAGGCTTCAGCCCAGCAGGGCCGGCACCCAGCGGTTGATCAAAGCACCGCCGACGATCAGCCAGCCGAACAGGATCAGCGCCAGCAGCAGCGGCTTGGCACCGGCCTTGCGGATAGCGCCGAGGTGTGTGGCCAGGCCAAGCGCGGCCATGGCCATGGCCAACAGCGCGGTGTCGATCTCGGTCGTCACCGCCACCACCGACGCCGGCAGCCACTGCAGCGAGTTAAACAACACCACCGCGACGAAGCCGAAGGCAAACCAGGGCACGGCGAGCTTGCCTTTGGCCTGGTCGGTTGCGGTCGACGTATTGGCGTGGCGTTTTTCGTCGCGCGCCAGCCAGGCCGACAGCATCACCAGGAAGGGTGCGAGCATCATGACCCGCACCATCTTCGCGATGACGGCCGAGTTGGCTGCATCCGGGCCCACCGAACGCGCCGCGGCCACCACCTGGGCAACCTCGTGGATGGTCGAGCCGGCGTAGATGCCGAAGCCGTTGGCGCCGCCCGGAATCAGTGCCAAGTGCTGGTTCAGTTCGAACAGCGCCGGGTACAGGAAGATCGCCAGCGTGCCGAACACCACCACCGTGGCCACGGCCACCGTCACCTGCTCGGCGCGCGCCTTGACCACCGGCTCGGCAGCCATCACCGCGGCGGCGCCGCAGATGGAGCTGCCGGCGCCGATCAGCATCGCTGTCTTGCGATCCAGGCCCAACCAGCGCGTGCCGATGAAGTAGGCCAGCGCGAAGGTCGAGCCCAGCACCAATGCGTCGATGGCGACGCCGGCGATGCCGACATGGCCGATGTCCTGCACCGTCAGCCGCAGCCCGTATAGCACCACACCCAGGCGCAGCAGGCTCTGCTTGGAGACGTTGACGCCAGCACCGCTGGCCGCGGCCAGGCGCGGCACCAGCGGATAGACCGTGTTGCCCACCAGCATGCCCAACACGATGGCCAGCGTCAGCGCACTGAAGCCGTGGTCCTGCAGCCAGCCGATGCGGCCCAGCGCCACGCCAGCAGCGGCCAGCGCGCCGCTCAGGGCCAGGCCGGGAAGCAGGCGGGGCCAAGCGCGCGGCGTTACGGCTGAAGACTCGGTGGTGCGTCGAAGTGCGGTGGTGGTCATGCAGGTATTCAGGCAAGAGGAGGGAACCAAGGCGAGTCTCGGACTTGGCCTGTGATCGGTCCAACGGGTTATCTGCGTAAGATCAACCGATCTGATCGCTACAAAAAGGCAACCCCGATGGACGTACTGCGGCTCACGTTGCGCCAGCTGCAGATCTTCGTGGCGGTGGCCCGCAGCGGCAGCACCACGGCGGCCAGCGCCGAGATCGCGCTCTCGCAATCGGCCACCAGTTCGGCGGTCAATGAACTGGAGCGTCTGTTGTCACTGCGCCTGTTCGACCGCGCCGGCAAGCGCCTGCTGCTGAACGACAGTGGTCGGGCCTTATTGCCACGGGCACTGGCTTTGCTGGACGGTGCGGCCGGAATCGAGCAGATGTCGCGCGACGGCAGCGCGCAGGCGCAGTCGCTGCGCATCGGCGCCAGCACGACGATCGGCAACTATGTGCTGCCCAGGCTGCTCGCCGGCTTCATGGGGGCGCAGCAGCCCGGCAGCGCCACCGCCTGGCGGTCGAAGGTCGTGATCGGAAACACGGCGGCCGTCTGCGATGCCGTGGCCGCCTTCGAACTCGACGTGGGGCTGATCGAGGGTCCCTGTCACCAGCCAGCGCTGGTGGTCACGCCATGGCTACAGGACGAGATGGTGGTCGTGGCTGCACCCGACAGTGCGCTGGCACGCTCGAGCGCGGCAGGCGAGCGTGTACCCCTGCGCATCCTGCGTGAGGCGGTTTGGCTGGTTCGCGAATCGGGCTCGGGCACGCGGGAGGCCACAGACCAGAGCCTGCTGCCCCATCTGCGCTCTTACAGGCGCAGCATCGAGCTGGGCAGTTCGGAAGCCATCCAGCGTGCCGCGCAGGAAGGGCTGGGTGTCGCTTGCCTGTCCACCTGGGTCGTGAACGACGCGCTGGAGGGCGGGCGCCTGTGCCGCGTCGCTACGACCTTACCGCGGCAACTTCGGCAATGTCATCTGGTCGTTCATCGCCAGAAGCAGTCAACGCCCGCTTTGCTGGCGTTCATCGCCCGGGCATCTGCAACTGCCGAGGCTACCCGCTGATGTACGGCCCACTTGAAATGTAGAGCGTCGGGCCTTCGGAACACGCGGTTACTCATCACCAAGGGCCGACGTGCGCTTTGCCAACCTGCCCTGATCGAGGCAGTGACTCGATAAGCCGCTCCTGGAAAGTGAAGTCCGGGCAGCATGTCAGGACAGACCGCTTTCGGGCGCACCACCCACCGACTGCTTGTGGCCGATCACGGGCGTTCGAGAAGCGCCATCGAAGCGCCTCCAGCGTCTGCCCGGGAACGATGCGGGTGAGGGATCGAGTGCGGTCACGCCTGTTCAGGGCGGCTGAACCGACGGCCAGCGTC